>CAVFSQ010000080.1:0-6708 GCA_963625145.1 Bacteroidaceae bacterium
GTGGATAGGTTCTCGAGTGCTGGGGTTTCTATCTGGCGGAAGCCGTACAGCTCGTAGACATTGCGTATGGTGTTGAAGATGTAGTTGCGTTTGGCCATTTCCTGCGGAAGGAAATCGCGTGTTCCTTTGGGTATTGAGGGTTTTGATGCCATTCTTATTCGTTTTGTTTTTCCGGCGCGGTTATATGAAAGTGCGCGCCGTTATAATGAAATATGTATTGGTGTCAGAAAGTTTTGGGATATGGGCCCAGTATGCGCTGCGGGCTTTGCAGCCACTTGTCAGCTCTTGATTTTAGCGCTTATTTCCAGCATGCGGTGTATGGGTTTTACTGCTTTGCTGGTGATGTCGCCGCTCACCTCGATAACCGGCCATTCGAATTTCAGACAGTTGTATAGTTTCTCCATGGTGTTGAGCCTCATGTATCCGCATTCGTTGCATGCGCATGTGCTGTCGTCGGGCGGCACGGGAATGAAATTCTTGTCGGGGCACGATTTCTGCATTTCGTGCAGTATTCCGCTTTCGGTAGCCACGAGGAATTCCTTGACGTCGCTGTTGCGTGCATGTTTCAGCAGTGCGGCGGTCGACCCCACATAGTCTGCAACCTTTAGCACGGCTCCCTTGCACTCGGGATGGGCGAGCACTTCGGCTCCGGGATGCTGCGCCTTGAGTGCCACGATTTTTTCAACCGAGAAACGCTCGTGCACATGGCATGCGCCGTTCCAAAGCACCATGCTACGGCCTGTGACCGAGTTTATGTAGTTGCCCAGATTGTAGTCGGGGCCGAATATCAGCTTTTCGTCTTTCGGGAAGCTCTCCACTATCTCTCTGGCATTGCCCGAAGTTACCACCACATCGGTCAGGGCCTTTACGGCAGCCGTGGTGTTGACGTACGAAAGCACTTTATGCCCGGGATGAGCCTTTACGAATTCTGCGAATTCGGCGGCGGGACAGCTTTCGGCAAGCGAACAGCGCGAGTTGAGGTCGGGAAGAAGCACGGTCTTGTCGGGACAGAGAATCTTGTTGGTTTCGCCCATGAAGTTCACGCCACACATTACGATGATATCGGCATCGGTCTTTGCGGCTTTTTGTGCCAGCGCCAGACTGTCGCCCACGAAATCGGCCACGTCCTGAATGGCTCCGATGGTGTAGTAGTGGGCCAGTACCACAGCTTTCTTTTCCCGGCACATGCGGCGTATTTCCTTGGCAAGGTCGGTTCCTGTCGGTATGGGTTCGTCAACGTATCCTTTTTCTATCCAATTTTTCTTGACCATAAATCTAAAATGAGTGATGTGCTGCTTGTTCGAATTGCAATATTACCTATTATTTTTCAATGCAATGGCGGTGCCTGCCGGTTTTTGTGCGGCATGGGGGCTATTTGGCCCTTTTGGTTAGCCGATGTTTGCAATTCCGAGTATGCGATGCATGTTGTGCGCCGCAATGCTTCCGGTATTGTCGCCGCGCAGTGAGGCGCAGAAACGGCTGGTGTCGGCAAGCGAGGAGTGGGGCGCTGTGTCGGTTTCAAGCAACAGTCTGTCGGCGGGGCAGGCTGCAATGCTGTTGGGATTTGCTTTCGCTCCGAACGATATGGCGAAGCCCGCGTCGAGAAGCTGCAGCATTGCTGCCGGTTTTCCACGGAAGCCGTGAACGGCCCACATTCCTTCGCCAGGCATTAGGTGGGCATAGCGCAGCAACATGTCGGCGGCATGAACGCAGTGTATTACCATAGGCATGCGCAGGGAAACTGAGATGTCGGCAAGCGCTTGGAACACGTTTTCCTGCTGCTCGATGGCAAAAGATGAGGTGCGGTCGAAACCGCATTCTCCGATGGCGGCGATGCTGTGGCCTTCCGCGGCGCGCGATATGAAACCAATCGTTTCGCGCCAGTTGCCGGGAATGTCGCAAGGGTGTATGCCCAGAGAATAGAGAGTATGCCGTGTGGGTGCGGGAAAAACCGTACATCCGCTTGCGTCAACAAGCGAGAGGTTTGCCAGTGTATTGGGCGAATGGGTGTGGAAATCGGTGAGCATAAGGCACTGTTATGGCACGGGATCGTAGCCGCTCCCTCCCCAAGGGTGGCATCGCAGTATGCGCCTTATGGCGAGCCAAAACCCTTTTATAGGACCGTGGCGGCGCAGGGCTTCGACGGCATACTGCGAACACGTGGGCGTGAAGCGGCACGACGGAAGTGTGAACGGCGAAATGAACTTTTGGTAAAACCTAATGGGCAACACCATGAGTTTCACAATGAAATTGGCTGCGAAATTGGCTGCACTTTTGGCCATATTGCCGAACGGATGGCTTTTCATTCGTCGGATTGGCCTTGGGCTGGGTTCAAACTTTCGGAAATGCGGTAGAGAAGATTCTTGAGCTTGCGTTCTACAAGTTGTGAATCCTTTGGCTCGTCGGCGAGCCAGATGAATGCGATGTTGAGCGAAAGGCGATTGTCGGGCGTTGCTTCGTTGGCAGTTCTTATGGCGTCAGCCACAATGCTCTTGTTCAGACGGTAAGCCTCGCGCATCTGCCGTTTGGCGCGGTTGCGGTCTACGGCATGATGGAAATGGCGCTTGCTTACGCTCGTCATTACCTTGACTTCGGCGCCCGAATAGCCGGCAGTGCGGTAAACGGCCCTAAGCGGGTAGGCGGCAAAACTCTTGCTGCCTGGAACGAAAAGCGCATCAATTTCGCGTTTGAGCGAAAGGCGTTCGCGTTTGCGAAAAGTATTGCGCAGCGTGTCCATATCTGCAAAGTTAGCGAAATCGTGCCGAACGCCCATACTGCCTGCGCGAAAATGTACAATTGCCGCACGAAAGGAGCCGTGTGCGATTTTTTTGCTAATTTCGTCTTTTGAAAAGACTGCTGAGGCAGCAATTCTCTGAACGACAAGAATAAAAACGATATACAGATTATGAAGATGAAGAAGAATTTATTTTTTGCTTTCGCTCTTGTAGCGGCTTTGGCTTCGTGCAGCAAAGGCGGAGACTACAAAATTTCTGTGACATTTGCCGATGACAGTGCCAACGGCAAGACTGCCTATCTGACGAGTTACGACAGCGGCGACACGATTGACAGCGCAGTTGTGGCCAATCGTAGCGCGGAATTTCAGGGCAAGATAGAAGATTCGTATTTCTCGCGGTTGATTGTTGACGGAAGCCGTATGGGCTTTGTTGTTGAACCCGGCGACATCTCAATCGCGTGGGGTGACCAGAAGGCAACAGGTACTGCCCTCAATGAAAAGCTCAACAAATGCAATGAAGAAATAAATGCCATAGAAGAAGAGTATGGCAAACTTCAGGAAAAACTTGAAAAGGGGGAAATTAGCGAAGACCAGTATGATGCTGCAGTCGGTGGCGTAGACAAGAAAGAGTCTGACTGTTTCTACAAGGTGTATGCCGACAACAAGGACAACGGCATAGGGCCGTGGGCGTTCAACTATTACTTGATGCTCAACGATTTCACGGTTGCCCAAATCGACTCTCTGCTTTCCGAATCGCCTGAAACCTATAGCAGCCTAAAACGTGTGGAGAAATCGAAAAGCGATGCCAAACAAAAGGAACTGACTGGCGTAGGCAAGAAAATAACTGATTTCTCAATTAAAACCGAAGACGGCAAGACGATAAAGTTGTCTGACTACGTAGGCAAAGGTGAATATGTTGTGGTTGATTTTTGGGCAAGTTGGTGCGGCCCGTGCCGCAAGGCCATCAAGGAAGCCCTGAAACCGATACACGACAAATATGCCGGCAAAGGACTCAAAGTTCTCGGCGTGGCTGTGTGGGATGCTCCTGCTGATACACGCAAGGCTATTGAAGATCTTCAAATACCTTGGGATGTGATGATTGGCGACAAGAAACTCACCGAGCCGACCGACTTGTATGGAGTGTCGGGAATCCCTCATATCATGATAGTCGACCCGCAGGGCGTCATTGTTTCGCGCGGTCTTGACGGCAAAGAACTTATCAGCAAAGTTGACGAACTGATGAAGAAATAGTGTGCTACGACATACGGCAAACCTTCGGCCGGAACAGCGAAAAACAGTATTGAGCAACTGCTTGGTTTCAAGCGGTTCGCAAAGGGCTTAAAAAGGTGCTTAGGCTTTCAAAAACCAAGCATACCCGTTGGCGGAATTATTAGTCCGGCATTGCCGAAGAATTGTATACGCAAAGCAGAAAAATTCTTTGCGCACAGAAGAAAAATTGTGAGCGCACGAAATAAAAATTTTCTGCGCATAGAAGAAAAACTCTCTGCGCACATAATTCCGTCAACGGGTAAGTACCTTTTTAATGGTAAGGCATACGGCTCGTAGCGGGCAGTGCGTGTTCTGGCCGGAGTCAAACAACACTGGAAAAGTTGGCTGTTAGTGGAGATTTTTTTATTTTTGCAACTTATGAGTAAACTACGCATTTTGCAGAAATGAAGATAAAGGTAATCAACCGTTCGCGGCACGAACTGCCGCACTACGAAACCCCTCAGAGTGCAGGCCTTGACTTGCGTGCCAATGTCGATTCGCCGGTTATGCTAAAACCAATGGAACGCAAACTTGTGCCTACGGGCCTGTATATCGAACTTCCCGAAGGCTATGAAGCGCAGATACGCCCGCGTTCGGGCCTTGCGCTGAAACATGGAATCAGTCTGCTCAATACGCCGGGAACTATCGATGCCGACTATCGCGGTGAGATTGGGGTGATAATGGTGAACCTTTCCAACGAAGAATTCCAGGTTAACGACGGCGACCGCATTGCCCAGATGGTAGTGTCGCGCTTTGAGCAGGTGGATTGGGAACCGGTGGAACAACTAGCCGACAGCGAACGTGGAGCAGGCGGGTTCGGGCATACCGGCAAGCATTGAAGCAAAACCAATACGGTCAGATGTTGAAAACAAAGTCGGGCTTTCGTAGCGCATTGTGCATTGCGGCAGTGATGCTTGCAGCATTTCTGCTACCCATGCCCGTTTCTGCACAGAAAAAAGTCCGCGGCAAGGCTGCGGCAGCCGCAGCGAAGGCTACCCGGTTGGACTATGACAGCCAGCGCCGTTTCAACGAGTTTTTTCTTGAATATGTGGTGCAGAAGCAGAAGGGCAACTATGACGTGGCTTTCGAAATGCTGCGGCATGCGCTCGACATTGACCCCGACGCTCCCGAAGCGCTCTCGGCAATGGCGCTCATGTTGCGCGCCGTGGGCGATGTCGACACGGTGGGCAAAATTGAAAAACTGATTCGCCGTGCTGTGGAACTGGAGCCCGACAACTATTATTTCCAGTCGCAACTTGCCGAATACTATGACTCGCAGGGCAGGAACGACAGTGCAGTGGCACGCTACGAGGCAATGTCGCGGCGTTTCCCCGACCACGACGAACTGCTCTACAACCTAGCCGAAATCTACAGTCAGCAGAAAGACTATACGTCACTTGTGCGTACGCTTTCGCGCCTGGAGGTAAAGGAAGGCAAAAGCAGCGAAATTACGCTGCGTAAAATCGAAGCATATTCGTCGGCGGGAATGAACGACTCAACGCTTGTGCTTATAAATTCGCTTATAGAATCCGACCCTTCCAACGCCACTTACCGCGTGATTCGCGGCGGAGCGTATGGCGACATGAAAGACTACGACAGAGAACGGGCCGAGTATGATGCCGTGCTTGCCGGTGACCCCAACAACGATATGGCAAATACGGCAATTATGAGGAGAAGCCTTGTGCGCAACGACATTCCGGCGTATCTCGAAAAGGCAAATTACATAGCGCTCAACCCAAACATCGGGCTCAAGACGCGGCTCTCGGCCCTGAACTCAATGATAATGAGCGGAAGCCGCGGAACGGTTGACAGCACTGCGGCGCTGCCTGCTTTCCGCAAGATTTTCGCCGATCCCGAGGCCGATGTCTCGTTTTTGGATTTATACCAGGCCTACTTGGGGATGCTCAAAGCGCCCGCCGATTCGGTTGCTCCCGTGTGGACAAGACTTCTGGCCCTCAAACCCGACTATCCAGCCGTAAGGCTGAAACTTCTGCAATACACCATAGGGAAGGCAAACCATGCCGAGACCGCGCGGCTGTGTGACGAAGGCGTGCAATACGACCCCGACAATGTGGTGTATTATTTCTATGGAGGCTTGGCACACTACGTGTTGAAGTCGAACGAGAAGGCGGTGGAAATGCTCAGAGGCGGCACACGGCATATAGGCCGCAATACGAATACCGACCTGGCGTCCGACCTTTATTCGTTGCTTGGCGACGTGTACCACGAAACGGGGAAAGACACGCTGTGCTTTCAGGCGTACGATTCTGCGCTAGTGTACAAGGACGATAATATCAATGCGCTCAACAACTATGCGTACTATCTCTCGCTCAAGCGCCGTGACCTTGACAAGGCTGCAGCCATGAGCTTGAAGACGATAAAAGCCCAGCCTTCGAATTCCATTTATTTGGATACGTACGCTTGGGTACTGTTCGAACAGGGACGCTATGCCGAAGCTGCTGAATTCATCGATCAGGCAATAAAGAACCTTGGCACCGACCGCGACAACTCTTCCATCTACGAGCATGCCGGTGACATTTACAGCAAGCAGGGGAAAAACGATGAAGCGCTCGGCATGTGGCGCAAGGCTAAGCAGCTTGGCGCAAAATCGAAAACACTGGAGCGGAAAATAAAACTCAGGAAATATATAGTAGACTGAAACTATGAAGCAGATTATAACACAGGCAAGCAATACCGCATTGGCG
>CAVFSQ010000081.1:0-6635 GCA_963625145.1 Bacteroidaceae bacterium
CCGCATGTAAAATCGGTTCGCTTTCGGAAACGAAGAACTGCTATCTCATACGCCTTACGTTCGCAAAAACCACGTCAAGGCGATACCTGATCGAGGAAGTCATAAAACTGATAGCGAAATTATGAACAGTTGCAAAGCCTCTTGTGTTCGCCCCCCTTGGGGACGAAAGTTACCGGACATCCGCCTGTCCGCCAGCTCGCTACGCTCGCAAGCGGTTATGAATGTTCGCCCTCTTCGAGGACGCATTGCAGATGGCACCCTGTCCGAGGGGTATCATAATACAGGCTGCGCCTCAGCAATCGAAAGCAAGCCTTCATTGCGTTCGGCTTGCACTATATTTCGCCCTCTTCGAGGCTCCGCAGAGCCGCGCAAAAACGCCCTACGGACACGCGTATCGCATGCAGAGGCATTGCCGCCGGCGTGCCATAATACAGGCTGCGCCTCGGCAATCGAAAGCAAGCCTTCATTGCGTTCGGCTTGCACTATATTTCGCCCTCTTCGAGGCTCCGCAGAGCCGCGCAAAAACGCCCTACGGACACGCGTATCGCATGCAGAGGCATTGCCGCCGGTGTGCCATAATACAGGCTGCGCCTCAGCAATCGAAAGCAAGCTTTCATTGCGCTCGGCTTGCACTATATTTCGCCCTCCTTGGAGTAATGAATTATTTTTTGACCATTCATTTGCACAGTAAAAACGAAATATTTAACTTTACGCAGGTCAAAAGACTGAAAAGCCAAGGAACACAACGCATGACTTCAAACAACAGAGACACTTTGCTGGCCTTGCTCCGTCAGCACAAGGATTTGGGCATATCTGAGCAGATAGACTACGACAAGTTCTACCTGTACTCCATCATCACGCACTCCACGGCCATAGAGGGCAGCACGGTGACGGAAGTGGAAGCCCAGTTGCTCTTTGACGAGGGCATCACTTCTTCGAAGCGCACCATGATGGAGCAGATGATGAACCTCGACTTGAAGGTGGCGTATGAGTACGGCATGAAATGGATAAAGCAACATGCGCCTATCACTACGGAGTGGCTTATAACGTTGGCTTCAAAGGTGATGGCACGCACGGGAAGTGAATACAATTCCCTCGGCGGACATTTCGACGCATCCAAGGGCGAGCTGCGCAAACTTAATGTCACAGCGGGTTTCGGAGGACGCTCATACATTGCCTTTCAAAAGGTGCCGGGCAAGTTGGCGGCGTTCTGCGAAGAGCTGAACAAACGACGCCAAGCCATAGATGCCGAAGATGCGGCAGCTGTCTATGAACTGAGTTTCAGGGCGCACTACGAATTGGTGACTATCCATCCATGGGCAGACGGCAACGGCAGAACGAGCAGACTGCTGATGAACCTCCTGCAAATGGAGTTTGACGTGTTGCCTACAAAAGTTCTGAAAGAAGACAAGGCTGAATATATCCAGGCTCTAGTCGATACAAGGGAAGAAGATAATATCGACATCTTTGTCGACTGCATGGCAGAGCTGCATTGTAGCCACTTGAAATCGGATATTGTCCAATACATCAACTCTACGACGGAGAAAATGGTCGATAAAACTGCTTTGACAAAGAAAATGGTCGGCAAATGGTCGATAAAGCCTTCTTTGGCAGAGAAACTGGGCGATATTCTTGTCTTCATGGCCGGCAAACAGAAAATCACTACGGAAGAAATCGTTTCCGAGTTTGGTTTCCCTGCCACTACAGCCAAGCGTTACATGCGCCAACTCACTGACTTCGGATATCTTGAAGCACATGGTGCCAACAAGAATCGCAGTTATAGCATAATCAAGAGTTTAACCAACGATATATCTTCCCACTAGTTTTGCGTGTATGACACAAGGCGCAGCCTACACGATGCAGGGGGGTAATTTTGTCAATAAATCAAAATAGTTTTTCCGCGGTTTCGCTATTTGAAAAACCGCAAAGCCACAGCCCCCCAGGGTTCCACACTTACACGCACTTTCCCTTCCCCGTCAAGATGGGCGGAACCTTCGTTTTCGTCTTTCGCCAGCAGGTCGCAGCATTTATATGTATCCGGGGCAATTTCCAGATAGTCGAAAGCATGCTGGGGAATGCGCACATAGGCAGTGACGGGGGACGCACTGAAATTCGCAGCCACAAGCAGCAGTTCGTCGCCCGCCTTGCGCAGGAAGGAATACATCCTGTCGGCAGGATAGCGCGCCCAGTCGTCGAGATTGCAATACGTGAGGTCGAAGAACTTGCCTTCGGCTACAGCCTTGCTTCGGCACGCCCCGCCCAGCAGACGGGCATAGAAATCCCTCAGCTCCAAATCGCCGGCGGAAAGTTCTTCGGGAGCGAACAGGGCCTTGCGTATCTTCTCCACGCTCCAGTAGTCGTAGATGGAAGTGCGCCCGTCGGTGCCGCTGTAGCCTTCGGCATCCATTCCGCGCTCGCCGTATTCCTGCCCGAAATACACCATCACGGGGTTGGTGTTCATCAGTGCGGCAACGGCCATCGGCGCTTTGCCCTTGCGGGCATCGGCGGCAAAGAAATCGCTTGCCAGGCGCTGCTCGTCGTGGTTTTCAAGGAAGTTGAGCATGTGGGGCTGCAGGTTTCCCAGGCTTTGCCACGAATACTGTATTTCGTAGGCAGGGCACTTGCCCGTCACCACGCTGCGCAGCTTGTCGTAGAGCCCCACCTTGTCGTAGAGATAGTCGAAGCCTCCGTAGTTCACGTAAGCCTCGTATACTGCCGGGTTGTAGATTTCGGCTATAAACTGCACATTGGGATAGTCGCGCTTTACAAGAGCCGTAGCCCAATGCCAGAATTCTACGGGCACCATTTCGCTCATATCGCAGCGGAAAGCGTCGACGCCCATTCCGCACCACCAGGCAAGTATTGCGTGCATACGTTTCCACGTATCGGGAACGGGCTCGAAATGCCTCGTTCCGCCTGCCATATAGTCCACGCCATAGTTGAGTTTCACAGTGTCGTACCAGTCGAACTCCCCGGGGTTGGCACGGAAGCAGTCGTTGCCCGTGGCCCGGGCCGGAGTCTCGCAATACTGCGCCTGGCTTTCGCCGGCACGCGGGGCAGCGAAAGTTGAGTTTTCCATATAATAGAAATTGTTTTGCGGCGAGAAAGCCTTCGCCGTGTCGTCGTTCTGCCCGAAGTCGCCCACTCCGGCAGGAGCCGCGTCGCTGTGATACTGGCGCGCCACGTGGTTGGGCACGAAGTCCACAATAACCTTGAGGCCGCAGCGGTGGGTGCGCGCCACGAGCAACTGGAATTCGTGCATGCGGTCGGCTACGCTGTCGGCCAAATCGGGGTCCACATCGTAATAGTCCTTTATGGCGTAGGGCGAGCCAGCGATGCCCTTTACCAGAAGGGAACTGTTGCCCGCTATGCCCCACCGGCTGTAGTCGGTGCCGGTGGCATGCTCCAGCACTCCGGTATACCAAATATGGGTAGCGCCGAGCGACTTTATCTCGCCCAGCCGCTTGCAGGTAAACGAGGAGAACTTGCCGCACCCGTTTTCGCGCTTGGTGCCGCCCGGACGGAGCTTGCTGTTGCGGTTGCCGTACAAGCGCGGCAACACCTGATATATCACTGTTTTCTCTGCCATGCTGCTGTGTGGGTTTTAAGAGGGGTTATAAACACGGAAAGCCGCTACGCACTCTGTGGGGGCGAAACGGCTTCCGTATGTCGTTGTTGCTTGATGTCATTCAATTCCGCGGGCGGTGACTGCTGCATTACCCTTGCAGATGCGCCCTATCATGCCCTGCAGGGCCTTGCCCGGGCCGCACTCCACAAACTCAGTGGCACCGGCAGCAACCATGTTGTTAACTTCTTCGGTCCAGCGCACAGGCGAAGTGAGCTGCGCTATGAGGTTCTGCTTGATTTCTTCGGGATTCTCGTGTGCCTTGGCATCGTAGTTCTGGTATACGGGGCAAACGGGAGCCGAGAAGGCAGTGTTTTCTATTGCTGAAGCGAGCTCGGCACGTGCGGGCTCCATAAGCGGAGAATGAAAAGCACCGCCCACCTTGAGCACAAGCACACGCTTGGCTCCTGCTTCCTTCAGCTTTTCGCATGCAGCGTTCACAGCCTCGATATTGCCGCTAATCACGAGCTGGCCGGGATTGTTGTAGTTTGCCGGAACCACCACACCTGCTTCGGCGGGCACTTCCTTGCAGATTTTCTCAACGGTGTCGTCGGGAAGGCCCACGATGGCAGCCATAGTGGAAGGAGCCTTTTCGCAGGCTTTCTGCATGGCCATGGCACGAGCATACACCAGCTTAAGGCCATCGGCAAAACTCAGGGCCTTGGCTGCCACCAAAGCCGAGAACTCGCCCAGCGAATGGCCCGCAACCATAGCGGGGCAGAATTCCTCGGCGCCGCACAGTGCGCTAATAACCGAATGAAGGAACACGGCAGGCTGGGTAACTTTAGTCTGCTTCAGCTCTTCGTCGGTGCCGGCAAACATGATGTCGGTAATCTTGTATCCCAAAATTTCGTCGGCTTCATCGAAGAGAGCCTTGGCCTTGGGGTTATTGTCGTAAAGGTCTTTGCCCATTCCTACGAACTGAGCACCCTGACCCGGGAATACGTATGCTTTCATATTGAAAAGTTTTTATTTGTTTCTTGATTCCGGTGCAAAAATAACAATTTTTCGCGAAACGCATGCCAATCAAGACAGTGCGCCGCCATCGCTGCGCGAAAGCACCTTTTCGAGCTCTATGATTTTGTCGCGCAGCACTGCCGCCTTTTCAAACTCCATGCGGTGGGCAGCTTCAGTCATTTCCCTGCGTGTCACCTCTATTGCCTTGCGCAAGTCGGCAGGAGTTTTGTATTTTGCCACATCTTCGGCAACCCTCACCTTGCTCAAAGCCATATCCGTCTTTTTCCCGTGGCTTTCTGCGCGCCCTGCAAGTTCGCTGGTGCCTATTTCCTTCTTCACGCCGCGGGGAGTGATGTGGTGCTGGCGGTTGTAGTTTTCCTGTATGGTGCGGTGGCGTGCCGTTTCGTCTATCACCCGCTGCATGCTGTCGGTAATCTTGTCGGCATACATAATCACCAGTCCGTTGACATTGCGTGCGGCGCGCCCTGCAGTCTGCATCAGCGAGCGGTGGGAGCGCAGGAAGCCCTCCTTGTCGGCATCGAGCACCGCCACGAGCGACACCTCGGGAAGGTCGAGCCCTTCACGCAGCAGGTTCACCCCTACCAGCACGTCAAATTCGCCGCTGCGCAATCCGTCCATAATTCTTATGCGCTCCAGGGTATCCACATCGCTGTGTATATAGCTAGTCTTGATTCCTATGTTGAGCAGGAAATCGGTAAGTTCCTCGGCCATCCGCTTTGTGAGCGTAGTAACCAACGTGCGTTCGCCAATCTCCGTGCGTTTTCTGATTTCCTCTACAAGGTCGTCTATTTCGTTCTGCTCGGGGCGTATCAGTATCTGCGGGTCAAGCAACCCAGTGGGGCGTATGAGCTGCTCCACCACCACACCTTCGCTCTGCTGCAGCTCGTAGTCGGCAGGAGTTGCGCTTACATACACCACCTGCGGCGCCAACTGCTGGAACTCCTCGAATTTAAGCGGGCGGTTGTCGAGCGCTGCGGGCAGACGGAAGCCGTAGTCTACAAGCGCCATCTTCCGCGAGCGGTCGCCGCCATACATGGCGTTAATCTGCGGCACGCTCACATGGCTCTCGTCGATTACCATAAGATAATCTTTCGGGAAAAAGTCAAGCAGGCAATAGGGCCGCGTCCCCGGTTCACGCCCGTCGAAATAGCGCGAATAGTTTTCAATGCCGCTGCAATGCCCCGTTTCCTTTATCATCTCCATGTCGTAGTTCACACGTTCGTTGAGGCGCTTGGCTTCCACAAATTTCCCTTCGACATTGAATTTCATCACCTGGTTTGCCAAATCCTTCTTTATCTCGTCCATGGCACGGTTGAGCGTACCTTCGGCGGTGACGAAAAGATTTGCGGGATAGATTTTGTATTCATCAAACGACGACACAAGGTTTCCGCTCACGGGGTCACGCTCCTCGATATCGGTTATCTCGTCGCCCCAAAACGAAATCCTCACCATCTCGTCGCTGTAGGCAAGCATCACGTCAAGGGTTTCGCCCTTCACCCTGAACTGCCCGCTTTCGGGAGCGAAGTCGTTGCGCACATACAGGTTGTCGACAAGTTGCTTCAGCAGTTTGTCGCGCTCTATGCTCATGCCGCACTTCAGACTCACCACATTCTCGTAGAAAGCCGAAGGGTTGCCCATGCCGTAGATGCACGAAACCGACGACACCACTATCACGTCGCGGCGCCCCGAAAGCAGTGCCGAAAGCGCGCGGAGCCGCAGCTTGTCGATTTCCTCGTTGATGTTGAGGTCCTTTTCAATGTAGGTGTCAGTCGAGGGGATATAGGCTTCGGGCTGGTAGTAGTCGTAGTACGACACATAGTATTCCACGCAGTTGTTTGGGAAGAATCTCTTGAACTCGCCGTAAAGCTGTGCGGCAAGGGTTTTGTTGTGACTTAGCACGAGTGTGGGCTTCCCCACGTTTGCCACCACGTTAGCCACCGTAAATGTCTTTCCCGAGCCGGTGACGCCGAGCAGCACCTGCCCCGGAAGCCCCTGCTCTATTCCGCGTGTGAGCTGCCTGATGGCCTGCGGC
>CAVFSQ010000082.1:0-6635 GCA_963625145.1 Bacteroidaceae bacterium
CTATTAAACGCAATTCAATATCATGATGACCATAAAGCAGATTGAAGTAACCATTGGCGAGATAACTCGCGGGTATGTGAACAACGAAGAACTTGGCGTGCGAGGCTATGACGGGCAACTCGACATTCGCCCACCTTATCAGCGTGAATTCATTTACAACGAAAAGGAACAGCAAGCCGTTATCAACACCATAATGCACGGCTACCCGCTCAACGTAATGTACTGGGTGCGCCGCAGCGACGATGCAGAATGTCCCTACGAAGTTATGGACGGGCAGCAGCGCACTCTCTCGATTTGCGAATATGTGGCGGGAAAATTCAGCTTCGAGTTCAAGAACTTCTTCAACCAGCCCGCCGACATCCAAAAGCGCATACTCTCCTACCCGCTCACGGTGTACGTGTGCGAGGGCGACGCTTCGGAAAAACTGGAATGGTTCAAGACAATAAACATCGCGGGAAAGCCCTTAAACGAACAGGAAATAAACAATGCCGTTTATGCAGGCCCTTTCGTTAGTGACGCGAAGCGCCATTTTTCGAAAAACAACTGCGGAGCGTATCGCCTTGGCAAAGATTTGGTAAACGGCGCGCCCAACCGCCAGGATTTTCTGAAAAAAGCGCTGGAATGGATGGCGCAGCACGAAACACGCGAGGGGCACGGGCAGACTATCGTGGGCTACATGGCGAAACATCAGCACGACCCTAACGCCAACAACCTTTGGAGCTATTTTCAGAACGTATTGAACTGGGCTATCACGAATTTCGACATGAAGCATTTCAAAAAGATTATGAAAGGGCTCGACTGGGCATGCTTCTACGACCGTTTCCATGAAGAAACGCTCAATGTTTCGGCTATTGGCCAACAGATTTCAACGCTCATGAAAGACAGCGAAATTCAACGGCCTGGCGGAATAATCCCCTATGTGCTTACGGGCGACGAACGTTATCTCGACTTGCGCGTTTTCGACATGCAAACAAAACTTGCCGCGTGGGAAAGACAACACCACAAATGCGCCATCTGCGGCAAGGAACTTGATTTCGAGTTTATGGAAGGCGACCATATCACTCCCTGGCGCAAGGGCGGGAGAACTGTGGAAGAGAACTGCCAAATGCTATGCCTCGAGTGCAACCGCCGTAAGGGCGGCAAATGAAAAGCCGCGCGGAGCGGGCAAAAAAAATGCCGGGAAGCAAGAGAGCGTTTCAACTCTTTCGCTTCCCGGCGCTAGTGTTTGCGCATTGCCGGCCGTTTAGTTGGCATTGCCGAAAGTCAGCGTGCCGCCGCTGGCGCTGACCACAATGGGCTTTGCAGTATTGACTTCCCCGGCAATGAGTTTCCGGCTCAGCGAGTTAAGCAGCATACGCTGCAATGCCCTTTTCACAGGGCGCGCGCCAAATTCCGGGTCGAAGCCTTCGCCTGCCACAAGTTCCACTGCGCTGTCGTCTACCTGCAACTGCACGTCCTGCGCAGCGAGCAGGCGGCGTATGCCATCGATTTGCAGCCGCACTATCTGCTTAATTTCCTCCTTGTCAAGCGGGCGGAACATTATAATCTCGTCAATGCGGTTCAGGAACTCGGGGCGGATGGTTTTCTTGAGCATTTCGAGCACATGGTTGCGCGTTTCGTTGACGGTCTGCTCGTATGCGCTGCCGCTGCGCGCCGCCAGCAATTCAAACTGGCTCTGAATGTACTGGCTTCCGAGGTTCGACGTCATTATTATAATGGTGTTCTTGAAGTTCACCACGCGTCCCTTGTTGTCGGTGAGGCGTCCGTCGTCGAGCACCTGCAGCAGAATGTTGAACACATCGGGATGTGCCTTTTCTATTTCGTCGAAAAGCACCACGCTGTAGGGTTTGCGCCTCACGGCCTCGGTGAGCTGTCCGCCCTCGTCGTATCCCACGTATCCCGGAGGCGCTCCCACGAGCCGCGACACGCTGAACTTTTCCTGATACTCGCTCATGTCGATACGCGTCATCATGTTCTCGTCGTTGAACAGGTATTCGGCAAGCGCTTTGGCCAGCTCGGTTTTGCCCACACCCGTAGTTCCGAGGAATATGAACGAGCCTATCGGGCGGCGCGGGTCTTGCAGTCCGGCGCGCGAGCGTCGCACGGCATCGGCCACGGCAGTTATTGCCTCGTCCTGGCCCACCACTCTTTTGTGTAGCTCCTCTTCGAGATGCAGCAGCTTTTCGCGTTCACTCTGCAGCATACGGCTCACGGGAATTCCGGTCCAGCGGCTCACCACATCGGCAATGTCGTCGGGAGTAACTTCTTCGCGCACCATTGCGCTGCCGCTCTGGCGGCGCACTAGGTCGTCGTGCAGACGCTTGTTCTCGTCGTCGAGCCCCTTGATCTTACCGTAGCGTATCTCGGCCACTTTGCCGTAGTCGCCGTTGCGCTCCGCCTTGTCGGCTTCGAACTTCAGCTGCTCTATCATCGACTTGTTGCGCTGTATCTTTGCGATTACCTCTTTTTCGGCATCCCATTTCGAGCGGAACTCGTCAACCTTTTCCTTGATCTCGGCTATTTCGCGGTTCAGCTGCTCGAGCTTTGCGTCGTCGTGCTCGCGCTTTATGGCTTCGCGCTCTATCTCCAGCTGTTTCTGCCGGCGCGTAAGTTCGTCGAGTTCTTCGGGCATGGAGTCGCGCTCGATACGCAATTTTGCTGCGGCTTCGTCCATAAGGTCGATTGCCTTGTCGGGCAAAAAGCGGTCGGATATGTAGCGGTCGGAAAGTTTAACAGCCGCAATTACTGCATCGTCTTGTATTCGCACGTGATGGTGGTTTTCGTACTTTTCCTTTATTCCGCGCAAGATAGAAATAGAGTCGTCGATATCGGGCTCGTCAACCATTACGGTCTGGAAACGCCGTTCGAGAGCCTTGTCTTTCTCGAAATATTTCTGGTATTCGTCGAGCGTAGTGGCGCCGATGCTTCTCAGTTCACCGCGCGCAAGTGCCGGTTTCAGAATATTAGCTGCGTCCATTGCGCCTTCGCTCTTTCCGGCTCCCACAAGCGTGTGGATTTCGTCGATGAAAAGTATAACTCTGCCTTCGGCACCAATCACTTCGTTCACCACCGATTTCAGTCGTTCCTCAAACTCGCCCTTGTATTTGGCGCCTGCTACAAGCGCGCCCATGTCGAGCGAATACACTTCCTTGTCTTTAAGGTTCTCGGGCACATCGCCGCGCATGATGCGCTGGGCTAGGCCTTCAACTATTGCCGTCTTGCCGGTTCCCGGTTCGCCTATCAGTATCGGGTTGTTTTTCGTGCGGCGCGACAGTATCTGCAACACGCGCCGTATCTCGTCGTCACGCCCGATGACGGGGTCGAGTTTGCCCTGGCGTGCCGCTTCAACTAGGTTGCGTGCGTATTTCGAAAGCGACTGGTAGGTGTCTTCACTCAACTGCGAGTTGGCTTTCCGCCCGCCGCGCAGGCTCTTCACGGCCTCGGCCAAGTTCTTTGAGTTCACTCCGGCATCCTTGAGTATCTGCGCCGCAGTGCCGCCCACTTCGGCTATTGCGCAGAGCACGGTTTCGAGCCCTACGAATCCATCGCCGCCGGCTGCCGCCAGGTCTTCGGCCTTGAGCAACACCGTGTTGGTTTCACTGCTGAGGTAAGGTTCGCCGCCGGTAACGCGCGGCAGATGCGATATCTCGGCATCAACGCTTCGCACCACGGCGTCGGGATTGATTCCAAGCTTGTTGAAAATGTAAGCGGTTACATTCTCTCCCGATTTCATCACTCCCGACAACAGATGCACCGGTTCAATGGCCTGCTGGCCATTGCGCCGCGCAGTGTCGACTGCGTTCTGAATTGCCTCCTGGGCTTTGATTGTGAATTTTTCGAGGTTCATAATATTGATGTTTTGGTTGTTATGCTATTTACGATTGTATTCATTCATCAATATCCAAATACCATGCCGTCCGCCGGCTACTGACAATTTTGTCACTCTGCGCCCCGTGCGCCGGCAAATTTTGCCATAACAATAAAAAATGGCAAATTTGCAACTGACAAACAAACGGGAACGATGAAAAACCTGATAATGACTATGATTATATCTACAACCGCCATTGCTTCGGCGGCACAAACGGCAGACAACTTCCAGTACAACGACCAAAAGTTTGCCGACATCCAAATGCTGCGCTACAAGGTGGAAGACTTTGAAAGTCTGCCGCTGCAGCAGAAGACCCTCGTGTATTACCTCCACAAAGCCGCGCTCTGCGGGCGCGACATTCTTTTCGACCAGAACTGCCGCTACAACCTGCGCATACGCAAGATGCTGGAAACGGTGTATACCGACTACCAGGGCAAGCGTAGCGGAAAAGACTACGATGCATTTGTGGTATACCTCAAGCGCGTGTGGTTCAGCAACGGCATACACCACCATTACGGCAGCGAGAAATTTGTGCCCGGCTTCAGCGAGAAATTCCTCGACAAGGCCGTGCGCAGCGTTCCGGCATCGAAGCTTCCGCTGGCACAGGGGCAGACCGTAGACCAGTTCATCAGCGAAATATTCCCCGTGATTTTCAACCCGGAAATAATGCCTATGCGCGTCAACCAGGCCGATGGGCAAGACCTGATAAAGACTTCGGCATGCAACTACTACGGCGAAGGGGTGACGCAAGCCGATGCCGAGAATTTCTACAACAACATGAAAGACCCCGGCGAAGCATGTCCCGTGATGTACGGCATGAACAGCCGCCTCGAGAAAAAAGACGGCAAAGTTTACGAAAACGTTTGGCGTGTGGGCGGGCTATACGGAAAGGCTATCGAGAAGATTGTGTACTGGCTGGAAAAGGCCGAGCCTTTTGCCGAAAACGAAAAACAGGCCGCCGTGATAAAGAAACTCGTTGAATTCTACCGCACAGGCAACCTGAAGGATTTCGATGAATACGCCATACTCTGGGTGAAAGACACCGACAGCCATGTAGACTTCACCAACGGTTTCACCGAAAGCTACGGCGACCCGCTCGGCATGAAGGCATCATGGGAATCGATAGTCAACTTCAAGAACGTGGGCGCAACGGCACGCACCGAAAAGCTGAGCGCCAACGCGCAGTGGTTCGAAGACAACTCGCCCGTTGACAGCCGCTTCAAGAAAGAAACGGTGAAAGGCATTACCGCCAAAGTGATAACGGCAACCGTTCTGGGCGGCGACCTTTACCCGTCGACAGCCATTGGCATAAACCTGCCCAACTCAAACTGGATAAGAAAGGAATACGGTTCGAAAAGCGTAACGATAGGCAACATCACCGACGCCTACAACAAAGCCGCTCACGGCAACGGCATGCTGGGCGAGTATGTGATTGACAAGACCACGCTCGAACTCATCGACAAATATGGTGACACCTGCGACGAGTTGCACACCGACCTGCACGAATGCCTCGGCCACGGCAGCGGAAAACTGCTGCCCGGCGTAGACCCCGACTCGCTCAAGGCATACGGCTCGACTATCGAGGAAGCACGCGCCGACCTCTTCGGACTTTACTACATAGCCGACAAGAAACTAGTGGACCTTGGGCTAACACCCAACCTCGAAGCCTACAAGTCGCAATACTACACCTATATGATGAACGGGCTAATGACGCAGCTGGTGCGCATTCAGCCGGGCAACAACATTGAGGAAGCCCACATGCGCAACCGCTCGATGATAGCCCACTGGACCTACGAACACGGAAAAGCCGAAAATGTTGTGGAACTCGTGAAGCACAACGGCAAGACCTACGTAAAAATCAACGACTACGCAAAACTTCGCGACCTGTTCGGCGAACTTCTGGCCGAAATACAGCGGGTGAAGAGCGAAGGTGACTTCGAAGGAGCCCGCAAACTGGTGGAAGACTACGGCGTGAAGGTCGACCCCGTGCTGCACAAGGAAGTGCTGGAACGCTACCAGAAGCTGAACATTTCGCCTTACAAGGGATTCATAAACCCCGACTACAAAGCCACAACCGATGCCAACGGCAACATCACCGACGTCGAGGCTGTATACGGCGAAAGCTACGAAGACCAGATGCTGCGCTACAGCCATGAATATTCGTTGCTGCCCTACGTAAACTGACCGACCGATGACAGTGAAAGAAGCCGAAGAGGCCACTGCACAGCTGAAGCGTGAATTCCGCTCGATGATGAATGGGGTGGCCAGTGCCTCGATGAGGCAAAAAGGCATGGACTACGCCGTGAACTTCGGCGTGGAAAGCGTGAGAATTGCCGAGCTGGCAAAACAGACTCCCCACGATGCCGCCCTGGCACGCGCGCTATGGATGCAAAGGGTAAGGGAATGCCGGCTTTTGGCCACGATGGTATACCCCGCCGAAGAATTCGCCGACGACATATGCGAAGCATGGCTCGATACGCTCCAAACTGCCGAGGAAGCGCAATATCTGGCCATGAACCTGTTGCGCCGCCTGCCCTATGCCGCCACGAAAGTGCTGGAATGGACAGCACGCGAAAACGAACTGCAGCAACTCTGCGGCTTCCTGACCGCCGGATGGCTGGCTGCCGACGGCACACGCTTCTACGGCCGCGAACGCAACGAACTGCTAGACCAATGCGAAACGGCCCTCTACAGCAAAAACAAACTTGTGGCACTGACCGACCGATGACAGTGAAAGAAGCCGAAGAGGCCACTGCACAGCTGAAGC
>CAVFSQ010000083.1:0-6577 GCA_963625145.1 Bacteroidaceae bacterium
GTACAAAGATGTGCAAACGATTGCTCGTGTTATCGCATAGACAAAGTAGAAGAGAATACAATAAAGCAAGCAATAAATACTGGGAAAATCAATATTGTGCGAATAAAGTAGCTTAAATATTTCGGGTGACTTCTTTGTTTTCCTATACAAGAATTTGTTGTCGTTCGCATGCTAGGTATGGCTGAAGAAGTGGTCTGATTTGAAGCAAAAGAGTATATTAAGACATCGAGACAGTTATAGCCAACGAGTTGGATTTAGTAAAAATAAATACCCGTCTGCTTCCTGTAGCTGTAATCAAAGGATAAAAAAGAGAAAGCGCATTCGGAAAATTTCCCCAAATGCGCCTTTGCTATAGTTTTGCCCGGCTATACTGCACCGGTTTGACGTTTCCGACTGTTATTTGGTTTTCGACGTGAAACCCTGTACGTCGGCGTTTTTCACTATCACTTCTTTCTTGCAACCGCGTATCATGTTGCCCTTTATCTTAACTTTTTTGGCGTTGCACACCTCAATGCCGCATTCGCTGCCTGCGGCCGATATTATCTCGTTGTTTTCAATCGTGATGTTCTCGTGCAGTTTTACACTGCCGGCGTCTTCGGCCACGATATCTACGGCAATGCCTGCCCCATGGTAGCTGCCAGCAGTGCCGCAGTTGATGATTCGGTTGCCGCTGATTTCCACATTGCAGCTATGCCATCCCTCTTTCCAGTTGGCTTCGCTGCTGAGCGCTATGGCAGCCATGTTCATCCCCACAAACGTATTGTTGCGTACCACGGCGCCGGCTGTGGTCTTGAGCAGCACACCGCGCGCCATGTGCCCCCAATCGAGACAATTTTCGAACCTTACCTTCGGCATGAGCGTGGAATTTATAAGATAGTAGTCCTTGAAGTCGGCGGGCAAGGTGCGGTCGAAAGTCACATCGTAGGGTATTGCTTTGGCTTCGTGCTTCACGGCCTTTACGCGCAACGTGGCCACTGGTTCGAGGTTGCTGATGCGCACCAGTGTCATCTCGTCGCCAACGCGCGGCACATCGCAGAGTTGGGCGTGGGTGAATGTGGGAGCTTTTAGCTCAAGCGTCGCGCTGATGCCGTTAGCCGCCGTTATATCG
The DNA here is from genome assembly GCA_963625145.1 of Bacteroidaceae bacterium. GTDB lineage: Bacteria > Bacteroidota > Bacteroidia > Bacteroidales > Bacteroidaceae > UBA6398. The sequence continues at coordinate 1,109 of CAVFSQ010000083.1, forward strand.
TGATAGTATCCGTGTACGTTGGTGGCATCGTCGCCCTCGCCACAGAACGTACAGCCGTCGAACGTAAGCGTACCTTCGCACGAAGCAAAATGCGTGGCGTCGGTATTGGTGCTCCAACGCATTCCCTCAGCGGGAACCACGCGCAGGCGGTTCATCGTCACTGTGTTGGTGTGGAAGCCTACGATTCCCATTCCGCAGTTGGCATTGATGGTAACGTCGTTGAGCGTGGTGTTGCGGCTCTCGTGCACAAATATGGCGGGGCGGAAGTGGAACGTGTGGGGCGAACCTACGGCGGCCCCAAGCAGACTCTTGGGCAGAGTGCCGGCAAACTTCACGGTGTTGGGCGCTACTACTGCCAGGCGGTTGAATCCGTGGGTATCGCGGAAGTGGCCGTTAGCGCTGTCATCCCAGATATTGACGCGCGGAAACGGAGTGCCCATAGTTATGGGCCGGCTCGGGCGGTCGAAGTATACGGTATAGTCGTTGTCGCCTATGTCGGTGATTGTGCCTTCCGACATAGGCTTGCGCACAAAGTTTATCGTCAGCCCGTTTAGGGTGAAGTTTTCGGTGTTTTCAATCGACACGGCTTCCATCCATCCGTCTAGCATCAGCGTTGCGCCGGCAGCGTCGATGGTAGCGTTGCGTGCGCCGTTGAAGTCAAGTCCCTTCACATAGTTGTGGTACGGCACAAACATTTTCCTTTCGGGGTTCTGCCCCCATGTGCCGCTCATCACGGTGTCTTCAAGGGCCACGGCCTTGGCGTCGCGCAGTATATAGGTGCCGGGCAGGAACACCAGACGTGCTCCTTCGGTTTCCCTAACCCATGCCGCCGCCTTGCGCAGAGCTGCGGCATCGTCTTTCCCGTCGCTTGGCACGGCACCGAATTCGGTCACAAGCCGAGAGGTCTGGGCTAGGCATCCCATCGCGGTAGCCATGACCGAAAAAATTGCAATTACTGTTCGTTTCATATTTTCGTTTTTTATTGTTAAGGCATGAGATTGCCGTTCATGTCAATCCACAAATTATCGGCTCCTTCGCACACTGTTTCAACATTGGCCTTGATGCCGGTTTGCGCAAGGTCGATTTTGATATCGCCAACGTCACTGACGATGCCCATGTGACAATTCCATACGTCGATGGACTGCTTGTCTTTGGCCAGCCGCACCGATGTGCTGTAGAACAGGTGGCGGTAGATGTACTCCGTCATTTCACCGACGCTTGCAAATACGCGCGGCAGCGTGACTTTGCGCTGCGTGGCGCCCACTCTGATTTCAATGTCTCCCGCCCGGGTGTTTGGGCTTTTGAATGTGAAGCGCACGCGGGCGTAGTCGCCGGCCTTGCGGCACATCACTGGTTTTGCAGCAGCTGAGCTGTAGACAGTCTGGTTGATATTGGGCGCCATTTGCCGCAGTTCGTCGGCAGTGCACGACAGCGAGTGGGCGTTGTTGCGCGTGTTTACTCGTGCGCCGCTACTATCGGCGGCCCAGAAACGGCGGTTTGGCGAATTCTTGACGTGGTATTCCCAGTCCTGTATGTCGTAGTCGATGTTGCCGCCCCATTGTCCGGGCATCGCTTCGCGGGCATAGTCGCCGCCTTTCGAGAACATTGTGGGATAGTGCTCTATGTTGAAGTTTATGAGATTGATGTTCTGATGGTATTCGTTCGGGCCGAAGTAGGGATAGTTGGCCGAAACCTCGTCGCAACAGTTGATGAGCGTGATGGGATGGCACCATACCCCCTCTTCGTGCTTGAAGCCGTTGAACGTGTAGCCGTATCTGTTGCCTATGGCGCCCAGTTGTATGCACACGAGATGTTCGCCGCTGAGTGCAAAGCCCACGCCGAGCCCTATGGCATAGGTTGACTGCAATATGGTTTCGCTGCCGTTGTTCGAGCCCTGCAGCCCGCGTATCCCGATGCATCCGTCAACGCCTATGCGGAAACTCTGGTCGGGGTCGGAAGTGCGGTTCATGAAATATGTGCCCAAGCGCGCATCGTTTACGTTCAATGCCCCTAGATAATAGCCGTCGATGCAGATTATTGGCTTCTGGTTGTCGGGAAGTATTATCGAGAGGTCGTTTAGCGTGAGTTCCTGCGACATTATTCCGTCGAACGAAGCGTCTTCCTCGCCGCGTATCACAGCGCACTGGCGTGTGGAGTCGAGTGAGTCGTAGCAACTTTGCGTCACCAGCAGGTTGGTGCCAGTGACGTAGGCGCGGTCGTTACGCACGGGATGACCGCCGGCGCGCACCGAGCCCTGTATCTTTACCTTCGTGGCAGGCGGCGAGAGGGGAATCTTGATGGCATAGTCAGGCCCGATGTCCGACTTGTGGAACGCATCGATATAATAGTTGCCGGCAGCAAGATGTACCGTGCCTCCGCTGCTGACTGCGGCAATGGCGCGCTGTATGGCGTCTTGGTCGCCGGTACCGGTGCATACCACATCGGCGGCATCCTTGTCGGTCTGGTGTGAATCGCTGGCAGCAACGTAAACGTCGTGCCCGTGTTTGCGCGGGATGCTGTCACTGTTCTTGGCCCGCAGGAAAAGCGGGAGCAGGACCGCAATGACCAGAATGACGGATGCTTTCGTTTTCATTTGCTATAGTTTTTAGGGTAAAGGTAAACATTGCGCTAAGATACCGCTTTTTTATGAAACATGCCCATAGCACGATAAAGTTTGGCTAATTTTGCAGCATACGTGAATGGACTGGCAGAAGGCATACGGAGTTTGGGAACGCGGACGGCTTACGTCAGTGCACAAATCAGGGAATAATAAAGGAAATGAGAAGAAAAAACATTTGTTCGAGTGCCGAACTTATAGACTACGTAAATGAAATAGGCTTTCTGCCTCTGCTCAATATGGGTATTGCAGGATGGTCGGCCCAAAGCGCCGTGGCCGAAGAATACCAGTATACAGTCTTGCCCGACGGTGGATGGGAATGGCCTCTATGGGAATGGAAGGGCGAAGTGGTGCGCGAGAGCGGCTGTGCCTACGGAAAACTGATAATGCAAAAGGCAGCCTTCGTGAGCCGGGAATGCTGGCCCGACCTATGCAATTGCAGGCGCAGCACTCATCCGCGTCCCGAAGCCGGAAGCGTGGAAGACACTATACTCGAAGTGCTGTCGCAGGGCGGCAGCATGGTGTCGAACGACTTGCGCCAGGCATGCGGATTTACCGAACCGAAAATGCGTGGAAAATTCGATACGTTCCTTACCCACTTGCAGCGGGGCGGATATATAGTTACCGAAGACTTCGTATACAAGCACGACAAACACGGGCGCAAATACGGATGGGGACTGTCACTGTTTACCACGTCCGAGCAGTTTTTCGGGCGCGAGGCATGCCATCCCGACCGCCAGGCCGAAGAGTCGTACCAGCGCCTTGCAAAAGTTCTGCGAAAGATTCTTCCCGATGCTTCCGACGTTTTTCTCAAAAACATAATATACGACAAGCCGTTACGGTAAGCCGCAGAACAAAGCTAACAAAAGCCAATCCTCTTTTCAGGGGGAAACGGGCAAAGGGCTTCGCATGTTGCACCCTGGCGGGCAATACGCTGGCGGCGGCAACACACAAGGAATTAAAAGGGGGCGGAGCGCCTATGTTGTGCCCCGCCCCCTGATATTTCTCGGGAAAGTTTCCGCCCAGTTATTTTTTGCTTATTATGGCAGCCCATCCGCCGCCTTTCTTCATCGACACCTTCATGGTTTCACCAGCGGAAGTTTCCACGGAAGAGAGTTTGAAGTCTTCGGCATTGCGGTTGGCATTCACGCCGTCGGCAAAGACATCGGCCTTCCAGTTGCCGCTGCCGAGGAACGACATGGGTATTTCAATGTTCTGCTCATCCCAGTTGCCCATGGCTCCCACATACCATGTGTCGCCCTTGCGGCGTGCGGTGACAACGTACTTGCCCACTTCGCCGGCAAGGGTGCGACTCTCGTCGAACACGGTGGGTATGCGAGAGATGAAGTCGGTAGTGGTCTGTTCCTTCATGTATTGCGACGGAGTGTCGGAAAGCATCTGCAGGGGCGAGAAGAACACCACATACATGGCCACCTGGTGTGCCCTTGTGCCTTGGCTCATGGGCAGGCGGCTAACGGGGTGGTAGGTATCATGGCAGGCATTGCGCATGGCTCCGGGAGTGTAGTCCATGGGGGCTATTATCTGGCGGATATAGGGAATCATGACATCGTAGCCCGGAATGTTGGCGCCATGTGTGCCCTTGTCCCCGCTTTGCCACTTCACCTGCTCGAGACCGCGCACGCCCTCGCAGCTTACGATATTGGGGTAGGTTACCTGAAGACCCTTGAGCTGCATGCCGTGGTAATCGACTGCGAGGTGATTGTCGGCCGCAATCTGAGTGATTCGGCGCAGCGACGACATGACGTATTGGTCGTTGGCATTGATGAAGTCGATTTTCAGGCCCTTAACGCCCCACTCCTTATACATGGGGAATGCGCGGTCCATGTACTTCATGCAGTCTTTCCACGTGAGCCAGATGATTACGTCCACACCCTTCTGCTTGCCGTAGGCAGCTATTTCGGGGACGTTGCAGTCGCTCTTGTACTGAAGAATATTGCCATCTTTCCATCCGTCATCGATGATGATGTACTCGAGCTTGTTGGCAGCGGCGAAATCGATGTAGTATTTGTATGTGGGGGTGTTCATGCCGCTCTGGAAATCAACGCCGGTGATGTTGGTTGCGTTCCACCAGTCCCATGCCACCTTGCCTGGCTTCACCCACGAGAAGTCGCCCTTGGCGGTGCCGTCGCAGAGTTTGCGCACTATGTTGCAGTCGGCCAGCTGTGTGTCGTTTTCGGTGACCACCGCCACTTTCCAGGTCAGCGGCTGCGAGCCTCCGACACGGGCGATGTAGTTCTTGCGCATCAGCCGGGTGAAGTTGGTGTAGACGTCGCTCTCGGCGGGAAATTCGGAGTTCTTGAGGTCGGGGTATCCGGCAAACTCGCCCTTCAGCCCGTTGCCGGCGGCAAACGAGGAGTGGATGTACATACCAGGATAGTCGAGGTCGCCCACATCGGTGACAGCCACCTTCACACCGCCGCCCATGTCGGCGAGCAAAGGCAGGATGCTGAGCTTCCCTGCGGGCATCTGCGAGATTTTTGTTTCGGTGTAGTAGCTTTCGAACGAGCAAGAATAGCGTTCGCCGGCACATTCGTCAATGACCCACGGCGTCCAAGTGCGGGCGTCGCCGGTGAGGTTGTATTCCACGGTTTCGCTCTTGATGTTCACGGAGTCCTTGCGCGCTCCCTTAAAGCGGTAGGCCACGGCATCGTCGTAGACGCGGAACTCCACGGTGTAGCCGTTGCCCTTGAAGTCAAGGCGCGTATAACTGTCGTCAATCTGCGAGGCGGTATAGTCCTTTGTGCTAATTTTGCGGCTCACCTTATGTGCTTTACTACCCTTTGCGCCCGGTCCCCACACGCTGCCGTCGGTAAGAGCGACGGCGAGTTCAG
>CAVFSQ010000084.1:0-6435 GCA_963625145.1 Bacteroidaceae bacterium
ACACTCACCTTCAACAACAAAATCCATGTGCGCAATGACTCTGTAGCATGCGGCTTTATTCTCTGCGACGCCAACAACAAATACGTTGAAGGAACCGCAAAACTCGAAAACCCTACGACCATCAGCGTGTCGGCACCGGGACTGGGCAAAATCACCAACGTAAGATACAACTGGGCTGAATATCCGACAGGAAACATCTATGGAGCCACCAATCTGCCCGTACTTCCCTTCCGCACCGACGAAATGGAATTCAGCAACACAAAAAAGAAATAACAAAAGGAAACAATAAGTAAACACAAGATGAACAAACTCAGAATAATTCTATCAGCACTGGCATTCATTGCCATAGCAGCCAACGCTACCTTGAAGCTACCGTCAATACTCGGCAGCGAAATGGTTTTGCAGCAGTCGTCAAAGCTAACGATAAAAGGTACGGCTACCGCCAATGCATATATAAGAGTAAAGGCTACGTGGGACAATACTGACTTTATCGACACTATCGATGCTAACGGCAACTTTACGGTGACTCTCGACATCCCGGCCGTTGACGCCGAAAATCCAAGCAAGAAATACACCCTTTCTATCTACGAACTGAAAAAATGGGGAACGGGCTACAGGTCGCTTGACGTCAAGGTGTTCAGCAACGTACAAATAGGCGAAGTGTGGCTCTGCTCCGGACAAAGCAACATGCAGATGCCCGTTGACAACCTGTGGGGATACGGCGGTATCAACAACTATGCCGAAGAAATACAGAATGCCGACTATCCCATGATAAAACTCTTCCGCGTCACGTCTACCGGCAAATACAACCACCCGGCAGATGACATCCCCGTAGAAGCCGGATGGTGTGCCTGCTCACCCTCTACAGTCGGAACTTTTTCGGCATTGGGTTACCTGTTCGGACGTAAACTGAACACGGAGCTCAACATCCCGATAGGACTCATTGAATCGGCCTATGGCGGTTCGAGCGCAGAAGCATGGGTAAGCTACGAAACCATCAAGAATTTCTCTTATTTCAAAAGCATTCTTACCAACTGCGAAAAATACGATTTCAACCGCGATTCGCTGAGCAAGTACTGCGGATACAAGAACGAGTTCCAAATTCCTACCCTTCTCTATAATTCGATGATATATCCTTTGATATCGTTCCCCATGCGCGGCGTAATCTGGTATCAAGGCGAAGCGAATGCCTATTCCCAGACTTACTACACAGCGCTCATGGACAGCCTTATATCCAGCTGGCGCAAGGATTGGGGAATTAATCTGTCATTCTATACTGTGCAGCTTGCGGGATATTATGACCAGGTAACCGTTCAGCCCGGATCAAACTGGGCAAAACTGAGATGGCAACAATGGAAAACTGCACAGGAAATGGAAAATTCGGGAATAGCCACTGCAGTTGACATAGGCAACCAAAAAGACATACACCCCAAGAACAAACAGGAGGTGGCAAGACGTCTGGCATTGCTGGCGCTCAAGAACACATACGGGAAGGATGTAGTTGCCGATGCCCCCGTGCCCGTCAAATACGATTTCATGTACAAAAAGGCAAAGATAACGTTCAACAAGAAGATACACGTGCGCAACGACTCGATACCTACAGGCTTCCTGTTCCAAGACCGCTCTTATGGCAGTTTCTACGAAGCCACCGCCAAACTTCTCAACGATACCACTATAGAAGTTTCGGTTACAAGGCCTGTGCGCCCCAAAGCCGTCTACTACAATTGGGCCGACTATCCAATAGGAAACATCTACGGTGAAAACGACCTTCCTGTATTTCCTTTCCGCACTGACGAAATGGATCTAATCAACGACATTTCTGAAGTCAAGGCCGCAAGTACCAATTCACCGCAGAGCGTATACACAACCGATGGAGTGCTCATCAGGGAGAACGTGGGCGACGGCAAGGCAACCGACAACCTTCCGAAAGGCATATATATAATAGGCGACAAGAAGAAACTTGTGAAATAGCAGCCGTTTTTCACAAACATCTATACCCTACGACAATGAAAAAAATATCAGAAATACTTTGCACTTTACTGGTGGCTTCTGCTGCGCCATTTAGTGCAAATGCCCAAGACAACCCGATATTTTTGGCGTCATCCTCAGCCAAAAATCCGCAGGAGCGTCCTATCTGGAGCGTTGAGCAGGCACAAAAATGGTTCGATGAAAACGGGCCGATAATAGGTGTAAACCACCCGGAAATTCCATGCGCTGCCGTGACCGACGACGAAGCGTTGGCAAAAGCAGCGGAAATAGGCTTCAACTCCGTGCGGTGGTGGCCCAATGGAGGAGACTTCATAAACAGCGTTGAAGAATATGCCGCAATAGCCGAGAAACACGGCTTGACCTGCGCACCGGTATTCGATTTCTTCACCATCCCTACCACATCTACCGACTCACTGAAAATGGTGAACAAAGTGAAAGAGGTAGTGAAGCATTTCCGCAACGACAAACGCATCATAATGTGGGACATCTGGAACGAGCCCGACATGAGCGGCACCAATTGCGCCGTACACATGAAATGGATAAGGCACATAGCTCAATGGTGCCGCGAAGCAGGATGCACGCAGGCCATCACCTCGTCCATACTTTGGGACCCGGAAAACTACAACGAGAACAGCTACACTACAGTACGCCGTGCCGCTGAAGCCGAAATGGACCTGCACAACTTCCACGACTACGTGATGTGCAACAATCAGGGCACCAATATCAATTACGTGATAAACCGTCTGAAGAAAATCGACACAAAGCCGCTGATTTGCACCGAATGCCTCACGCGCACCAACGGATCGGGCGTAGCTATGAGTCTTTCCGGTTTTTCGAAAAACAAAATCGGTTTCTACACCTGGGGGCTTTATGCCTGCGACCCCAACTGGGAAGTACGGTGGGGACGCTCCACCTTCAATGCCTACGAACCGATGTTCCATAACCTGCTCTTTGCCGGCGGTGACCCGTACGACGAACGCGAACTTGAATACATCAAGACTTTCAAGTATCAAGAAGGCAATACCAGCGTATATCCCGGCCCGGAAGTGACTGAGCGATGGACACGCCGCAGAGCATGGAAATGGGTTGATGATGAAGCATGGAAAGGGCTCTACGCTTCTTCGGTAAGCGAAGCTGAAAGCCTTATAGCCAAGCATGCTTCCGACAATCTGTACAACTGCATAAGCGTACGACTCAGCTATGACGATTACGCCAGCAAAGGTTCAAAAACATACCGCAGCAGCATTTCCACTCTTGCCGACAAAGCAAAAAGCGCGGGGATGAAAGTCATACCAGTTCTGACAACGAGCAATGACCTCAGCAAAAACACAACAACTCTGTCGCAGTACATAAGCAACATCATAAGCAATTTCTACACAGATTCGCGCTTTGCCGGTTGGTGTGTGTTCGAACAGACTGCCGATTCCGAGCCTACAAATTATGCCAGCTTCTTCCAAAGCATCTTCAGCTACATACGCTACACATTCCCCAACCAGCCGATGTTTGCAACTCCCAAAATCGCTTCAACGCAAGTTGCCGACTCAACGGCTACCGACTATGTGAACTACCTGTGGCAGCTAAGCGACATTACCGCTTTCACGACTTCGGGCAATGCTGATGTCAACGAGAGCACACTCAAGGGCCTGCAACAGCAATATAGCCGTCCTGTATATTTCATGAACGTTGCCGGAATACAGAATGAGTTCGCGAAATATCACGTAAACTGGAGCGCATCGGCAGACCTCGAACCGACGAAGGTCAAAGGATTCGCATTCGAGCCGTTCATGCTTACCGAAGAGAACGACAACAACAAAATGCCTTCGTGGAAAGCATGGGCCCTTGTTGGCGGCACTACAGTCAAAGGGCTGTCGTATACCTCGCTTGACAATGCAATAGCAGGCATTTCCGAACAAGGCCCGAAGGGAATTTACAACAGTGTGCAAGTAAGACTGGACTTCAAGACATACAATTCCGACCGCGACCAGTTTGTTGCCCAGCTAAACGCATTGCTCGACTCTGCCGCACGCTACAATATGCGCGTGCTGCCGACACTGCTTGACGACCGCTATGCAACACGTGCTGCCTCTGCTCTAACAAGCTACGTAACAGACGTTGTGAAGACCTTCAACGAAGACCAGCGTATTATTGCCTGGGAACTTTACAACCGTCCTTGCGCTTCCTCGCAAATGTCTACGTCGAAGGCTCTGAGACTGATACCGCAGATTTTCGAGGCTGCAAGAAGCGCATCGCCACAACGTCCTGTATTTGTAACGCCATACGTAGTAACACAGTCATTCGCCTCGGATTTCGATTACAAGAGCGCGCTTATACACGGACGACGTAACGGATGGAGCAAACTGAACTACGGCAACAGCAACGTAAGTGTCACCTATATGTGCTGGAAATTGAGCGATATCGCTTCATACAACTCAGCTCAGAACTCACCGCAGCTTGGCTGGCTCAACAGCATTGCCTACAAGTTCGGCCGCCCTGTAGTATGCTCAAAGTGGGAAACGAAGAATTCCACAACAATCGATGAAACGCTGGATGTATTCAAAGACCATCATGCAATGTGGTTTGTTGACGGAACAATAGACGACAGCAAGGTTAAGGACTTCGCTTACAAAACTATAACCACCGGCCATTAAACAGCGGTAGACTTTATAACCCAAAAGCGATAACTGCAAACAAAGCCCGAACATTAAAAAGTTCGGGCTTTGCCTTTGTATACACCTTGAATGCGACTCCGCAAAAATTCTTTCCGTATAGCAAATAGCCTTTGCCTATTGGAAAAATCACGAGATGCCGTAAGAATACAAAAAAACTGCGCTGCAAAATATATCGCGACACAGTCTCTTTGTTTGTATAGCTAAACTAGAATCAGAAAAGCTTTGAAGGATAAACGCCTTCGTCAATAAGTTTCTGAATCTTATCCACAGTGCCCTGACGGTCTTCGGGATAAGTTACGCCGAACCATTTGCTGGAAGTGTCAAGAACTTCTACTGTTGCAGTCTTTTCCTTTATGAGTTTGTCTACCATAAGAGGAATGAAGAATTCGCTCTTCAGGTTTGCCATATTCTTGGGATCAGCAAGGAACGACTTGAAATAGTCGCTGCTATATGTGAAATAGTCGGGAGTGAATCCCCAGAAGTTCATGCTGACGGGTGTCTTGTCATCGATAGTTACCCAAGCGCCGTTTTCATCGAGATACTGTACGTTGCCGTCGTGACGCTCAATCTTTGTACGCTCCACAACATCTGTGAGGAGATTGTCGCTGCCGGTAGCGCAAACACCGCGCGAAACGGTACCGCTGTCGCTGAGAGTATTTCCTACACGGAATCCTACCATTGCATACTTGTTCTTTGAACCTTCGGGCAACTCAGAAAGGAATTTGCCCATAACCTCAAACGAGTCGCGGCCATAGAAATCATCGCAGTTCACAATTCCGAACGGCTCGTTTATAACGCTTTCGCCCATCATCAGAGCATGGTTGGTGCCCCAGGGTTTCGTACGTCCTTCGGGAACGGTAAATCCTTCGGGAATTGCATCAAGCGACTGGAAAACAAGTTCGCAAGGAATATGCCCTTCGTATTTCGAAATTATTTTCGAGCGGAAATCATCTTCGAAATCCTTACGGATAACAAATACCAACTTTCCGAAACCAGCATGAATAGCATCGTAAATAGAATAGTCCATAATGGTTTCGCCATTGGGGCCAAGCCCATCAAGCTGTTTCAGTCCGCCATAGCGGCTGCCCATGCCGGCAGCAAGCAGAAACAATGTAGGTTTCATATCATACGAATTTTATATTGAACATTAAAAGTTTCAACCTCAAAACATTAGGCAGCAAGACGTCTGCCGTCGTATTGAAGTGTAAAATTACTTCTTTTTTCAGAAACAGTAAAATTTTCCGCGCAAATTCAACTTATCGGAAGCGTTATAAAAGCCCACTCCCACGCAAAGTCATTTGATACGGCCGAAAAAAACATTTCCCTGCACAGAAAATTTGCGCAGGGAAATGAACAAGTTTTATGATAGTGCTTCCTGAAAATTATTCCTGCGGAAGCGACCAGTCTTCTTTTGTCTTGCGGATGTAGGAAGCATAACGGCGTTTTGCAGCAGCTTCGGCAGCGTCGAAGAGTTCCTGTGCCTCGGCCGGACGTGCCTTCTTAAGCGAAAGATAACGTACCTCGCCGTTGAGGAAATCCTGGAACTTGCTCCAATCGGGTTCCTTGCTGTCGAGAGTGAACGGGTTCTTGCCTTCCTTCTCAAGTTCGGGATTGAAGCGCCACAGATGCCAGTAGCCGCATTCCACTGCGCGTCCTTCTTCAGCCTGCGAACGGCCCATGCCGCCCTTTATCTTGAGTCCGTGGTTGATACAAGGTGCGTAAGCGATGATGAGCGAAGGTCCGTGGTAAGCCTCAGCTTCGCGGAATGCCTTGAGGC
>CAVFSQ010000085.1:0-6412 GCA_963625145.1 Bacteroidaceae bacterium
ACGTTTTTGGGTGTAAAATTTTTACACCCAAAAACGAAAATTCAGCACATGCAATACGGTGCAGAAAAGAACTCGAATTGCACAAACTTTCGGTTTCGCCCAGATTGGCATCCTCTCTACGACACGTTGAAGCATCATCGCTCATGTTCACCCTTCGGGGTTCCCGGAGATGGCGAACATGCGCGAAGTTGACATTGTAGGGATTTGCTTTGATGTATTTCCGCCAGGCTTTTCGGGCGGCGCGCTGAGCGCATTCCGCGCCGGCGCTATGCCTTGCACGAATAACGCTATGCCTTACAATTTCCTTGCCGCAAGGCACACCCACGCTTAAGAAAGAACACTAATCACGCCAATCAAGCGAATCCCACACGAATGCCGGCAACGGTGCGGAGCCAAAAAAAGCCCGCGGCTCGGGAGTCGCGGGCTTTTGGTGTTATAGCTTAGGGTAGCTTACTTGACAAGCACTTTCTTGTTGCCTACCAAGTAAACGCCCTTGCCGAGGCCTTCGGTTGCCTTGTCGGCGTCTACGTGCTTGCGCACGAGCACACCGTCGGTGGTGTATACGTCTACGAAGAACTTCACAGCCACGATGTTCGACTGCTTGATGCCGTTGAGCATACCTGCGCCCTGAACGTAAACTACAGCGTCAACGCTGGCGTCAGCCACCTGGCTTACGAAGCGCGGGATGATTACGGCGCGCTTGTTGCCAATTTGGGTTTCGATGGGTTCGTCAACCACAGAGTCAGCGAGGAAGTAGCCGTAGTGAGCTTCGTCGGTGCTCCAGTCAGCGGGAACGGAAACGAGACCGTTAACGGTGTCGCGCTCTGCATTCAGTGCGGTGTTCATAACCGGAGTGAGGGTTACTGTGCCAGACTTCTCTTCGTTGTACTCGCCCGGCATGATGTAGATTACCGGCTTGCCGGCAGCTAAGGTTTCGCCTTCAATCTGGCGGAGCTGGTAAGCGGTTACCATGGAGTTTTCCTCGTCGGAAACCTTGCCTACAATCTCGTAGGGAACGAGATCCTCAGTTGATTCTTCACCTACATACTGTGCGGGAAGTTCATACTCATAAGGCATGGTGAGACCGAGTACACGGCCGTTGCAGCAAGTGTAGTAGGAGTCGGTGAGAGGCGAATGCTCAGCGTCGCTGCGCTCGATGGTGAATGCATAGTCGCTGTTCTTGTAAGTCTCAACGTCTGCGTCTACTTCATACTTCTTGTAAGCCAAGCCGTAGTTAAGCCACGACGGGTTGTTCTGCACGAAGTAGCCTTCAGCGGTAAGGAGACCTACCTGGCCTTCGCCGAACGGAACGATGGTGAATGCCATGGGTTTGTACCACATGATGGGGCGATAGTTGTAAGTGCTGCTGCCCGAACCTGTGTAAGGACCGAAGTAGCCGGCAGTCCATACGTTCTGCGGAACGTAGCGGCCGTTTTCGTCCTGGTTGATGGTCCAGTGGAACTTGGTTTCGCAACCGCCGTCTTCGTATTCATAGTCGAGAATATAGGTGTAGTTCAAGCCGTAAGCATGAGTATGGTTACCGCCAGCCTTGAGTGCATAACCGTTGTAAGCCTCGTTGGCAGTGGTGATGATGTACCATGCATTCTGCTCGGGAACGTTCATCGTGGGATAGAGAGCAGCGTAAGCTTCTTTCAGTCCGTTCACGGTAGCATTCAGTTCGTCGTATGTGATGGTGCCATCTTCTACCTTGGTGTCGTAAGCACCGAGCAGTGCGTCAACCTTGTCGTTGTAAGCGTTGAGGGCGTCTTCGGGGAATTCGCCGATCAGTTCGCCTGCGGTGAGGTTCTGGCGGTTAAGGCGTGTAGCGATGATGAGCGAGTCGGTAGCATCAAGGCTGTTGAACGATGCGAGAGCAGCCTGGAGGGCGTCGTACTCGGCCTGGGTAACTGTTCCGGCTGCGAGCTTCTTGTTCATGTTCTGAACCTGGCTGAGGAGCTCGGAAGCCACGGGCTTGTAGGCAGCCTGCTGTGTGAACGAGTTTTCAGCCTCGCCCGTGATGGGATAGAGGTTCATCTCGGAGAATTCGAGCACAGCGTGGCTGTTGTTGGTGTAATTGGAAGTGCCTGCATTGATAACAGCAAGGCCGATGAAGCGAACATACTTGTAGCCGCCGATGCCGTTAACCACGAAGTTGAGGTAGCCGCTCTGACGTGTGCTGAGCAGCGACGAGCCGCCGAAGTCGTCGAGTTTGAATTCGTTGGGCAGTGCAGTCCAGTTCACGGTGTCGTTTGAAACTTCAACGCGCATACGTGCGAACACGCGGTGCCACGAGTCGTTCTGGCGCATAGCATACTTCACCTGAATGCTGTCGGGGAATCCGCTCTCGTCGTAGAAGCGCAGATGGTGAGCGTTGGCAGCATCCTGTTCGCCGCCGCCTTCCCATGCTGAGTTCCAGTAGGTATCGATATTGTTGTCGATGAGGTATTCAAGGTGCATGCCTTCGTTAACCGACCAGTTGTTAGCGTAGATCTGGTCAACCGAAGTGATGATGGAGTCGCCAAGCGTGTAGGTAGCCTTTGCATTGTAAGCGCGGCGAGCCTCTTCGAAGAGAGTCTTTGCCTTTGCATTGAGGGCTTCCTGTTCCTTGTTGGCTTCTATAGTAGCGAGTTCTTCAGTGCCTACAGGCTCAAGAATCCATGCAGTGCCGCCGGTGTTGTCGGCCGGGCTCCACAACTGCATGCGGCCGTTGGGATAGAGGCCTGAGCCGTGGCCGTTTGGATCGTAGCTGAAGGTGCTCTTTACGCTGTAGTCTTCGGTGTCGATGATAGCGAACCGACCGTTGCCGTTGATGCTGGCGATTACCTGGTTGGTTTCAGGTTCAGCCGAAAGGCTTACGATAGAACCGTTAACAGAAGATTCTGCCTTGTTGATGTACTTGTTGTTCTGGGCATTGCGCACGGTGTATGTGCCGTCGGCCTGCTTGTTGATGTACCATACGAACTCGGCATTCTTCATGCTGGCTTCGGTCTTCCATCCGGGGATGGTGTCGTTGTAGAGGCCCATGTAGATGGGGCTCTGTGCGCCTTCGTAAACTACGTATGCGCCGTGCAGGCGGTAAGCGCCGTCGGGCACGTTGTTCACGTCGTCTTGGTAAACCTTGACTGCCGTTTCAATAGCAGTGCGTGCTGCGATGAGCACATCGTCGCTGGGAGTCTCTTCGAGATTAAGCAGCGAGTCGGCATTGCTGACAGCATTCTTGAGGTTGTCGACAACTTCCTGGCTGCTTGCATAGCCGAGCTGTTCGGACACGGTAGCGCTGGAAGCCATGTTCTCGTACTGCATGAGAGTAGCGCGGAGCGAATCTTTCTGCACATACTTCGACATGTTGTCGATAATATCCTGCGGCACTACGCTGATATACCATGCCGAGCCGGAGTTGAGTCCGCCGTCCCAAAGCACGAGCATGCCTTGTGTGCCGGCACCGCCGGCGTGGCCTTCCTGATGGTAAGGACGTGGAGGATATTTGTCGTAGTAGTCGTACTTGGAGCCGATGTTGAACTGGCCCGAGCCGAGCGAACCGATGAACATACGTTCTTCGGGCTGGTCGGTGAAGAGCACGGGCTGCGAGTCGTCGTGCGATGCAGCCTTGCCGAGATACTTGCCCGAACCCATATTCTTGAAGGTATAGTACATGCGGGTGTCGTCGTCCGGGTCGGGATTTTCGGTAATCTGCCAGATGAAGCGGTTGTCGTCGCTCTTGATTTTCTTCCAGCCGGCATACTGTGTGGTGTAGGGAGCAATCCAGCCATAGTCGCCGTTGTCGACATCGGTGAATGCGTTGTAGCCTACCTTGATGTAGTAGTAGCCGCCGTCCTTAACCTGCACGATGCTCGAAGAGGATTCTACCACCTTCTTTGCGTCGTAGAGGCTGTTGAAGAATTCCGTCAGTTTTTCGTTGGAAACCGATTCGTCGGTAACCGCCATGGCTGCCTCGGAATAGATGCCGTAGAACTGGTCGAAGATTTCCTGCGAAACGAAGCCGGGGTCATTGCCCACCTTGTATGTTTCCTCGATGTTTGCGGGGAACGTGTCGAGGAAGTCTTCGAGCGCGGTGCGTGCGTCAGTGCTGCGGTCGAGCACACGGCGGATATCCCACACGTTGGTGTCCTGATACTGCGAGAACCATTTGATGTTGAATCCCGAAACCTCGAACTCGTTGGCGAGGAATACGCGGCCGTAGCCGCTACCGTCGTTCTGCCAGTTGGAATAGCCCGTAGCATCGAAGATGTAGGTAACGGTGTAGGTTGACGAAGTCCAGTCGCTCTGGCTCGAGCCGTAGGAGTTGGAACCGTACTGGCCAGCCCACTCTGTGTCGCCGTTCGACACAAGGCAGAATGCCTTTGCCAGGCCCTTGTCGGAAGTCATAGGCGAAAGGCCGGCAGACCACATGTCAATCCACTTGTCGGATTTGTCTTCAGCACTCCAGTTCCAGTCGAAAGTGAGGTACTCACCGGTGCTGCGGTTCTTGATGTACCACTGGTCCATGCCGGTTACGGCATTTACAGTGTCGGCCTTCTCGAGCACCCAAACGATCTGTTCGGGAACCGTGAGAATGTCGGTGTTCTGGAGGCAAGACTGAGTTCCGCTGTTGTACTTGAACGGCACAAGGTAACGGCCTTTTGACGTCGTACCCGAGCGAGCCTCAAACACCACCTCCATTCCGTCCTGGAGTTCTTCGGGCAAAACAACCCTACCGATCATCTCTTGGGCGAAAGCACTTGGCACACATAGCAACGCTGCTACGATAGCCAAAAGAAAAGTCTTGAACTTTCTCATGTTTTGATGTTTTTAAGTTGTTAATAAATAGTTTTATAGCGTTTTTACACGTTTCCTGTATCCTGTAAGCCGGCGCAGCGCAGCAACAGAAGTATAGCATCTATTGGCAACTACGCATTGCAGGCTAGATGGCCCAAAGTTAGTCACTAGTTTTTATTCCGCGCGCATTTTTATGAAGGTTTTTTACCCCCCCCCACAATTTTTAACATTTCGGCACGCGTATGGGGCAGCAAAAAGATAAAAAAGGGTTGCGGAGCGGCATGTTGACAAACTGACAGGCTTTAGTAGTATAGATACCTAGCGCGGGCAGATGGAGGGTTATTTCATGCGGTAGAGCACGCAGGCACCGGGGTACAGCACGATGTTGTGCTGGCCGAACATTACTTTCTCTTCCTTGCCTTCGGTAGTGATGCGCACTGCCAGGTTCTCGAGATGGAAGCTCAGCCCTTGCGGCTCGTCGAGGCTGGTGTTGACTATCATCACGTAGCGGTGCTTGCCGTTGGAAATCTGCGAAACGAGTGCGCTTTCGCCGTCGCAGCGCAGGTTCTGGAAATTCATCGGCAGGGTTTCGAGAGGCTTTGTGCCCGAAGGAAGCACTTTGCCGATGTGGCTGACGTCGGTAACCGTAGCCCCGAGAAATATGGGAGCCAGATTCTGTATGATGCGGTTGAGGTTCTTTATGCGGTAATACACTCCGGTGCGCTTGCCGCTGGCATCGATGGGCGCGTTGTGGAAATTCCACACCGTGGTGTCGGGGTTGGTGTAGGTGAAATATTGTATGCACTGGGCGCCGTAGGCAAGGGCACAGAATGCCTCGACACGCAGATGCACGTCGGTAGGTATGGGATAGGGATTGTGGGCCGTGGACAGGCAGAAAGCCCAGAACGGGCAGCCGGTGCGCAGACTTACCTTGCGCACGGTTTCGAGGTTTTCGAAAAACTGCGGGCGCAACTCAGCCTTATAGTTGTTTTCCACTACGGGATAGAGGTCGTAGGAAATGAGCGGAAGCCCCACCTCGTCTACAAAGCGCTGCACATAGTCTTCGTAGGATTTCGCCTTGAGGTCGTCGGCACTGACGAAACAGGGCAGAAGATTGAGATAGCCAATGTGGCTCTTGTCGGCCGAGTAGATGCGGTCGCGGAACTCGCGTAATGCCGGATATCCGTCGGTGCGCGGCTCGTCGCGCAGGAACCATCCGGCTACGGAGCGGTCGCCCTTGAAGCGTTTTACCGTGGCTTCGGTGTTTTTCTCGAGTTCGCCGCACGTAACCATGAGCTTCACGCCAGTACCGCGGCATGCCTTGAGGGCCTTCTCCACCTCGGCAGCAGTCTTGAAATGCGAAAACGAGATGTTGAAACCGGCATTGCGCAATTCGCGATAACGCTCGGGAGTGACATCGTCGCCCAACACGGAATACCACGCGAGTATGGGGAATTCCTTGCCCGTAGGGTTGTGGTATTTTGGTTTCACTACCGAGTGTGCCGGCCAAGCCAGCATGAAAGCGATTGCTATGGAAAGAATCTTGCGCATTGTATTACATTTATAAAGTTGCCGTTTTCAGTATTTCTTGCAAATATAAATAGTTTTTCGAAAAGGGCAACAAACGGCACAAAAA
>CAVFSQ010000086.1:0-1994 GCA_963625145.1 Bacteroidaceae bacterium
GCTTTGCGTGATGCTTCCCGATGCCGAGTCGCCCTCGGTGATGAATATGCTGCTTTCTTCGCGCAGATCGCCGCGTGCATCGTTGTAGTGTATGCGGCAGTCGCGCAGTTTGCGATTGTGGAGGTTGGCTTTCTTGGCGCGTTCGCGGGCCAGTTTGGTAACTCCGGCCATAGCCTTGCGCTCACGCTCCGACATGGTGATTTTGTCGAGTATGGCATCGGCTATTTCGGGGTTCTTGTGGAGGTAGTTGTCAAGATTTTCCTTTATGAAGTCGCCAATGAACTTGTTTACGCTTATGCCTTTGCCTTCGGCGTCGATGGTGAGGCTGCCGAGCTTTATTTTTGTCTGGCTCTCAAACTGCGGTTCGTTGATATTGATGGCTATGGCACCGACTATGCCGTTGCGTATGTCCTGATAGTCGATGTTTTTGCCGTAGAACTCTTTCAGTGTTTTTGCTATGTGCTCCTTGAATGCACTTTGGTGGGTTCCGCCCATTGTGGTGTGTTGCCCGTTTACAAACGAGTAGTATTCCTCGCCATATTGGTTGGTGTGTGTCATGGCAATCTCTATGTCCTGGCCCATGAGATGTATTATGGGGTAGAGCTCGGGAGTAGTCATGTTGTCGGCAAGCAGGTCTTCGAGACCGTTACGGCTTTGTATTCTGCGCCCGTTGAACATTATGGTGAGGCCCGTGTTGAGGTAGGTGTAGTTCCTCAGCATCGTCTCTATGAATTCCGACTGGAAGCGGTAGTTCTTGAAAAGCGTGTCGTCGGGGTGGAAAAACACCGAAGTGCCGTTTTCTTCGTCGGTGTCGCATGTGGTGTCGCTTATGAGTTTGCCCTTTTCGAATATAGCCGTTCTCATCTTGCCTTCGCGCCGTGTGGATACTTCGTAGCGCGAGCTCAGTGCGTTGACGGCCTTCGAACCGACGCCGTTCATGCCGACGCTCTTCTTGAACACCGAGGTGTCGTACTTGCCGCCGGTGTTGAGCATGCTTACGGCTTCGATAAGCGAACCGAGCGGGATTCCGCGTCCATAGTCGCGCACCGTGACGGCTTTGTCTTCTGTCAAGTCGATTTCAATGCGCTTTCCGGCATTCATCTTGAACTCGTCGATGGAGTTGTCAATGGTTTCCTTTAGTAGCACGTATATTCCGTCGTCGGCATGCGAACCATCACCCAAACGGCCGATATACATTCCCGGACGGGTGCGGATGTGGGTGGTGTCGTCGAGGTGGCGAATGCTGTTTTCGTCGTATTTAACCTCGTCTTGTATTGGCTGTTCGGGAATTTCGGAATTGAAAAGTTCTTCAGACATGGTAGTTGCAAGTTATCGCCGCGCTGGCGACGTGGCTTCTTCGGGCAAAAATACAAAAAAAAAGTGACATTCCCCTTGCCGGTCCAAACGGTGCGACGGCAAAGGGAATGTGCAGATATGTGTCAGAATACGAAGCTCTTTATGAGCCAGTAGCATACCATTCCCACGAGGTAGCCAGCAAGCGCAATCCAGCTGACGTGCTTCATGTACCAGCCGAATGTGATTTTCTCGAGGCCCATGACCACAACACCGGCTGCGCTGCCTATTATGAGTATGCTTCCGCCCACGCCGGCACAGTAGGCAAGCAGTTGCCAGAAGATGCCGTCGGTGGCGAAGTCTCCGATTTCGGCTACGGGATACATGCCCATGCATCCTGCGACGAGGGGAACATTGTCTACTATCGACGAGAGCAATCCTATTATGCCTGTAACGATGTAGTGGTTGCCGTTGAACGTGGTGTTGAGCGTGGAGCCGAGCATTGAAAGCACGCCTACCTCTTCAAGGCAAGCCACGGCCATTAGTATTCCTAGGAAGAAGAGTATCGTGGTGATGTCGATGCGTGAAAGCAGGCGCGACACTCTCTTCTTCATTCCATCGCCGGCCTTCTCTTTGCTGAGGTTGCGGTAGAATATTTCGGTAACGGTCCACTGCAGACCAAGCACGAGCAGCACTCCCAC
>CAVFSQ010000086.1:2004-6394 GCA_963625145.1 Bacteroidaceae bacterium
GTGGAAGGTGGGTGATGGTCTTGAAGATGGGAACGAAAATGAGGCCGCCTACACCGAGGATGAACACAGCCTTGCGCTGGCGGTCGCTGAAGTCGCCTGTTTCTACAGAAGTATTGCTGCTTTCATCGGCATCTGCAAGATTGCCTTTCAACATTGTCTGCATTATAAGGCCAGGAATCACCAGGGCCGCTATCGATGGTACGAGAAGTTCGGTTATCACTCCGGCAGCGCTTATCATGCTGGCATTCCAAAGCATAATTGTAGTTACATCGCCTATGGGAGAGAAAGCCCCGCCTGCATTGGCGGCAATAATTACAAGCGAAGCATATACAATACGGTCGTTGCGGTCGCTTACAAGTTTGCGCAAAATCATGATCATTACTATCGACGTTGTGAGGTTGTCGAGAATTGCCGAAAGGAAGAAGGTCATGAATGCAATTCTCCACAGCAGCGCGCGTTTCGACTTTGTGCACATCACGTTTTTCACCCAGTTGAAGCCGCCGTTTTGGTCAACGACTTCAACTACGGTCATTGCGCCCATCAGGAAAAACAGCGTTGTGGCTGTGCTGCCCAGATGCCGCTCTATAATGCCGCTCACGGTCGAAGCTATCTGCTCGTGCGCCACTCCCGGAATATACTGCGACGGGCATATCATGTAGAGAGTCCATACGGCCACAAACATCAGCAGTGCTACGGGGGCTTTGTTGACTTTCGTTACGCTTTCCAGGGCTATGCACAAATAGCCTATGATGAATACTGTTACGATTAATGCGGTAAGAGTTGTCATTGGTTTATTGTTTGTTGTTGCTTTTTTTTGCCTGCTTGAAATAGGGCGCGTTTGATGTTGCCGACGGGCAGTCGCTTTCGAGATATGGCCAGTCGTCTTTCCATTTCACTTGGTCGAGCCACAGCACGCGCTGGTTTTCGAGCGACGAACGCAGGTAGCCGTGGTAAAGCATCCATGTGTCGCCGTTGTCGTCTTCCACGAATTCCGCATTGTGGCCGGGGCCGAGGCAGATGTCGTTGGGAAGCAGAAAGTTTTCGTAGTTGTTGGCATTTTCGAGAAGGCTCTTGCCCGTTTTTGTAACGTAAGGGCCGAAGAGACTCGTGGAGCGCCCGTAGATAAGCTTGTAGCTTACCTGGTTGTAGTCTCCGTCAATCTGGCAGCAATTTCCGTTCGAACCTATCAGATAATAGTATCCGTTGCGCTTGTGTATGTATGTAGCTTCCATTTGGTAGCTGCATACCTGGTGAGGCTGCACACCGGGCATGGGGCGCAGGCCGTCGTCGGTGAGCTGTATGTAGAATATGCCGTTGTAGCTGCCCCAGAAAAGATATTTCTTCCCGTCTTCTTCGATGTAGAACTGGTCGATGGACCCTGCTACGTTCACGTCCCTGCCCATAAACACTACGCCTTGGTCAACGAACGGCCCTTCGGGGCGCTCAGAGGTGGCAACGCCTATTCCGCATTCCCATGCCTCGCCCCATACTCCAATGGAGTAGTATAGCACGTATCGGCCGTTGATCAAATTGATGTCGGGTGCCCAAATCATGCCTTTGCCTATGGGACTGACGCATCTCGGGCGGGTTTCGGTGGTGAATGCTGTACCCACAAATGTCCAGTCAACGAGGTTTGTCGACCGGTATATAGGCACGTTGTACTGGTCTTCGGTGCCGTAGACGTAGAAGAAACCGTCCTGGGCGCGGATTACCGTAGGGTCGGGTATCACTTTGTTTATTACAGGGTTGTTGTAAGTCTTGCGCTTTGCGCTGTCGTCGGCATTGGACGTGTTAGTGCAAAGGCAGAACAATGCGGCCAAAGCCGTTGTCAAAAGTGTGGTTCTGCTCATAAACGTTTGTTGATATGAATAGGCGTAGAGTAGCTGCAACCATATGCCGGCTGCATTGCGCAGTGCGCCGAAAACTCTACAAAGATATTGAATTTCCGGATAATGAAAGGCTGACTGTTGTCGTTTTTCCCGAAATGGTGGTTTGGGAGATATTTTTGTGGAGACGGACTTAACTTTTGATTGCGAAACATTTCTTTTGCAATGTAAATCTTGCGAAATGCGCCGGAATCCGGTGTTTCGCGGGCAGTCCCGCGAGCAAAATATAGTCTCTGACATCCTGTGGAGATTTCATCGTCGCTCGGCTTGCACCCTGTGTCATGTCTATGCGGTTGGTAGATTTACTAGATGCGCATAGCAGAAAAATTGTGTACGCACAGCGCAAAAATTTTATGCGCACAGAAGAAAAATTCTCTGCGCATAAAAGAAAAACTTTATACGCATAGCGTCAGGAAAATGTCTGAAATAATTTGAGAAATGTGCTTTGTCTTTTAATTACAATTGGGATTTTTTGCGTCGTAGCGCTTTTGCTGCGCTCCATAATGTGAAATATTGTGTCGCAAAGGCTTGTGGAGTCGGATAATTGTGTAACTTTGTGAAAAATAAATACACCATGCTCGGTAACGCACGATTGTCATCGTTGTCTGCCGCGCTTGCAGAATGTCCCTCCTGGCACACAGCTGTCATGTATCGTGATGCGTGCACGCCGCTTTGGCATAGTGTAAGCGCCCGCTTTGTTGCGGAAATGGCTGATCGGGCTTGCCTTGCAATGCTCTCGGCGGGTGTAGGGCGTGGAGACCGAATCTTGATTCTTTCCGACAATATGCCCGAATACGTGTATGTGAGTCTTGCCGCCTACAAGGCTGGTATAGTGGTGGTGCCTGTGTATGCCGGGACGAGTGCGGCCCGGTTGCTCGAGATTGCCGAACTCACAAAGCCGCGTCTTGTGTTTGCCGGCCGCCATGAGCAGTATGCCATGGCGGCGCAGCTTTACGGCCGCTGCAGCAGCATGGTGCGCATAGTGACCTTCGGGCAGGAATTGCAGGCCGGTAGGCACGACTCGGTAACTAGAAGTTTTGCCGACTTCGTATCGCGCCACGAAAAAGGGCGGGTTCGTATAACTCCGCCGAAGCCCTCTGATATTGCCGACATAATATTCACGAGTGGCACGATGGGCGAGCCTAAAGGCGTGGTTATAACCCATGCCATGTACACTGCTGCCTTCGAGCGCAATGCCGGAGTAATTCATGTGGGCAAGGCATGGAAAGTGCTCGAGTATCTGCCTTACAGCCATGTGTTCGAAAGGGCATGGTCGTTTTTCTGCCTCGCTTCTGGAGCAACGCTGGTGCTCAACCGCCAGCCAAGCCACCTGCAGCGGGCTTTGCGCGAGATACGCCCACATGCTATGTGCTGCGTGCCCCATTTTTGGGAAAAGCTCCAAAAGGCAGTGGCCGACAGAATTTCCCGGCAACCGGGACCTGTGAGGCGCGAAATGGAAAAATGCCTGGAAACGGGCAGAAAGTACAATGTGGAATATGCGGCCCGAAAGATTGCCGTGCCCGAACAGTTACAGCGCGAATACAGCGAATGCCGTAAAGGCTTCCTGCAGATGCTGCGCAGCGAGGCGGGGCTTGAGAATATCTGCGTGGTTCCCACGGCTGGCGCAGTGGTGTCGGAAAGTGTGGAAACGTTTGCGCGGTCGTGCGGATTGCCGATACTGGTAGGCTACGGTCTGACCGAGACAACCGCCACGGTAAGTTGCGACGACTTTTCAAAGGTATGCACTCCCGGCTCGGTAGGGCGCGTGGTAGAGGGCCTGCAGCTGAAATTCGGCAACAACAACGAAATCTTGTTGCGGGGCGATACCGTTACGCCGGGGTATTACCTCAATCCCGAGGCTACGGAAAAGGCTTTCGCCGACGGATGGTTCCGCACCGGTGATGCGGGATACATGAAAAACGGCGAACTTTACATCACGGGGCGCATAAAACTGCTGATGAAGACTTCCAACGGCAAGTATGTGGCGCCCGAGCGCGTTGAAAGCACAGTGAATTCGGCGCCGCATGTGATGCAGACCGTTGTGGTGGCCGAGCAGCGGAAGTTTGTGGGCGCGCTGATTGTCCCAGTGAAACGCGTGGCCGCCGGTAGCGACGAAGAACGGCAGATGAGGGAAATTATAGGCAAGGAACTGGCGGAATGCCAGGCTAAGATGCCTCCCTACAGCCATATCAAGCGGTTTGTGCTCATAAGCGAACCGCTGACGGTGGAGAACGGATGCCTCACTTCAACCTTGAAGATAAGGCGCGAGTGTGTGGAACGCCGCTTCGCCCAAGAAATTGAAACAATCTACGACAATAAGAAATACAGTATATATGATAACCTCTGAACAATTGAAAGAAATACAGGGCCGGGCCGGCGATTTGGGCCGGTACCTCGATATAGACCGCAAGAAAATAGAACTCGAGGAAGCACGCCTGCACACCCAGGCACCCGACTTTTGGGAAGACCCCAAGAAGGCCGAGGCGCAGATGAAGGTGGTGAAG
>CAVFSQ010000087.1:0-6372 GCA_963625145.1 Bacteroidaceae bacterium
GAGCTCAATGGCGATGTGCCACATGGGCAGATTGCGGTAGATGCGCTTGTCGTAGCTTGAGAATCCGCGGTGTATTGCGCCAAGGCGTTTGATTCCCGCATTGTTGATGCGTTCGAGGGCACCTATCCAAAGCTCAAGGTCGGGATTTACGGGGTTCTTTACCAGTACCGGGACATCCACGCCCTTCAGAGCATCGGCAATTTCCTGCACGGCAAAGGGATTTGCCGACGTGCGCGCCCCTATCCACAGAATATCGACGCCCGCATTCAGCGCTGCCTCGACGTGAGCCTTGTTGGCAACCTCGGTAGCCACAAGCATGCCGCATTCTTTCTGCACTCTCTGAAGCCAGGGAAGTCCTTTCTCGCCTATGCCCTCGAAGCCTCCCGGCTTTGTGCGCGGTTTCCATATTCCGGCACGGAATATCTTTATTCCGGTTTCGCTTAGCTGCCGTGCAGTATCCATTACCTGTTCTTCGGTTTCTGCGCTGCATGGGCCTGCCATCACCAGCGGGCGCTTGGGCTCGATGCCTAACAGATTGAGTTTTTCTAAATTCAGTTCCATTGTTGTACGTATTTTATAATTTCATTTTTTCTATTCTTGAAAGAGCCTCTTTAAGTTTGTCGTCTTTTGCGCAGAGCGAAATTCTGACGTACCGCTGCCCGTTGCTTCCGAAAATGAAGCCCGGAGTAATGAACACGCGGCCCTCCTGCAGCACTTTCTCGGTAAGTTCCTCGGCATCGGAATACTTTTTGGGAATCCTACCCCAAAGGAACATGCCCACCTGCGACTCGTCGTATTCACAGCCCAGTGCATGCATTATCATGCCGGCATATTTGCGGCGCGAGGCATAGGTTTCGTAATTGGCAGCGCGGTGCCAGGCGGCATCGTTGTCGTAAGCCTTGGCTGCGGCAAGCTGCAGGGCGCGGAACGTGCCGCTGTCGATATTGCTCTTTACCTTGAGTATCCACTTTATGAACTGCGCATTGGTAGCCGCAAGACCTATTCTCCATCCCGGCATGTTGTGGCTTTTGCTCATAGAGTTGAACTCGATGCAGCACTCCTTTGCGCCTTCCACCTGCAAAAGGCTGATGGGATGCTCGTTGAGTATAAAGCTATAGGGGTTGTCGTTGACCACTACTATGCCATGGCGCAAAGCGAAATCCACAAGGCGTTCGTAGGTTTCGCGGCAGGCATTCGCTCCGGTGGGCATATTGGGGTAGTTAGTCCACATCAGTTTCACGCCGGAAAGGTCCATGCTTTCAAGTTCACTGAAATCGGGTTGCCAGCCATTTTCGGGGCGTAGGTTGTAGCTCACCACCTGTGCGCCGAGCAGCGTGCTCAGCGAAGTGTATGTGGGATAGCCCGGGTTCGGTACCAGCACCTTGTCGCCCGGGTTTACAAACGCAAGCGTAACGTGCAGTATGCCTTCCTTCGAGCCTATCAGCGGCTGTATTTCAGTGGCAGGGTCGAGCGTCACGCCATACCAGCGCTTGTACCAGCGTGCCATGGCGCCGCGCAGTTCGGGAGTTCCTATTGTTGGCTGGTATCCGTGGGCATCGTCCATGCGTGCCACGCGGCACAGTTCGTCTATCGTGGCCTTTGACGGCGGCATGTCGGGACTGCCTATCGCGAGGCTTACCACATCTTTTCCTTCGGCGTTCATTTGCGCCACTTCCTTCAGCTTGCGGCTGAAATAGTATTCGCTCACCGATGCCAGGCGCCCGGCAGGGACTATCGCGGGGCGGCTATCATTTCTTTGCAACATATTCTCCAAGGTTTTTCAGTTCGCGTATCAACGGTTTTATAGCCTCCAGGCTCTGCTGGAAACGCACGCAGTCGTCATAGGTTACGTCTATATAGAACAGGTATTCCCATTCGCGCCCGATGATGGGCAGGGACTGTATCTTTGTAAGGTTTATCTTGTAGAAAGAAAAAATCGACAGCACTTTCGAAAGGCTTCCTTCTTCGTGTGGCAGCGAGAACACGAGGCTGCACTTGTTGCAAAGGCGTGTGTCGCGCACGAGGTCGGCGTTCCAGGGGTCGGTAAGCACCAGGAAGCGCGTGAAATTGTGCTTGTTGTCCTGGATGCCGTTTTCAAGCACTTTCATGCCGTAGAGCGGAGCCGCGTCTTTCGAGCATATTGCCGCATGTCCCCTCAGGTGTTCGCGGCTTATCTTTTCAGCAGCTCCTGCCGTGTCGTCGCTTTCCACGATGCGCAGTTCGGGGTGCGACTTCAGGAACCTGTAGCACTGCATGAGCGCCACGGGGTGGGAATTGACTTCGCTTAAGGTGCTCCAGTCGTCTTCAGGCAGGCACATTATGCTGTGCTCGATATGTAGCTTGTGCTCGCCCACCACGGTCAGCCCGCTTTCGAGCAGCAGCCCGTAGTTGTGCAGAAGGCTGCCGGCGATGGTATTCTCGATTGCCACGAGGGCGAAAATCGAGCCCTGGTGCTTCATCTCTTCAAACACTTGCTCGAATGTGTCGCAGCATACGAGTTCCACTTCCTCTCCGGCAAAATACTCGTGGGCCGCTATGTCGTGGAACGACCCCTTGATTCCCTGTATTGCTATTTTTTTCATTTTCGATTGTTAACAAAAAATCCCGCTTCGTTCGGAAGCGGGATTTGCAGTATATTTCATTTTGTCTTTGTTCGTGATTTATGCGTACAACGTCCCGCTTTGCCCTATGCCTGCAAAGTAATAAAAGTAAAAGCTAAACGATACGCTATAGTTGTTCATATAGTGCTTAATGCTTGAAACGGTTGCAAAATTACACTGATTGCAATTAACCTCCAAACGGAATGCGGATTTTTTGCCGTTTCGCTGCGATTTTTCATTCACAGTAGCCTGCAAGGCCATACGCGCATTGCATTTTGGGGCATTTCGGGGGGCTTATTGCGAAACTTTTTCGAGCCACAGCTGCGAAGAGCCCGCATTGCGCCCGAAAGCTATATAATAGGGCACCAGCACGGCGCTCCATGGAGTGTCGGCCGAGATATCGGGCAAGGAATAGCCCTTTGTCACCAAGGTGTTGGCATGCAGCACTTCCTTGTCGTAATTGTTTCCGAAGGCAGCTTGTGGGTCGAAGAACTTCCGCTCGCCGCGGGTTTCCAGGGCATACACCACCGGCCCTTCCTGCACGGCAAACTTCCCGGCGGTGTCGCCATCGAAGGCACTGTCGGTTATGCGCCTCACATTCGTCTGCATTGTGATTCTCACTACATCGTCGTCCTGCCACACGCGGTCGATAGTTATATAGCCGTCGGCGGAAGCGCGCAGCGTAAGGTTGCGGCCGTTGAGCACCACCTGGTAGAATTCGCGGGCCTTGTTGAAGGAATAGCGCGAAGAGGGCGTCACTCTGGAGCGTAGCCATGCGGGAAGGCGCAAGTGCAGGCGCATGCGGGTTGCGGGCCTGTTGAACTTCACCGAAATGAACACGTTTCCGGCCCACGGCGCACTGGTGTTCTGGAGTATCACCATGTCGAGCGAATCGTTTTTCACATACGCCCTGTTTCTGAAATAGAGATTCACCCAAAGGTCGCATCCTCGCGAGGCATAGGCCGTGGCCGGGGCATTGAGCACCGCCTGCGCGGCCCCGCGCCATTCCTCCCCGGGGCACCGCGAAGTGTCGAGCGCGGCAAGCACCCCGTTGTAGAGCGCCCGCTCGGCAGCATCGGCATAATCAACCTGTGGGCTTTCGAGGAACATTCTCACTGCGGCGTTGTAGGTGTCGGTTGCCGGCTTCGAGGTCTCGCCCCAAAGCGTCATGGCAGCGAGCTCCCGGTTCCACCATGCCGTATCGATATCCGCCGCCGCTTCCACCTGCTGCGAGTGCATCGTGGAGTCTACATTATATATTGTCTCGAAAAAACGCGAGAAGAATACGTCCTCGATGCTGATGTCGCCGGGCGAGACATATTTCAGCCCATCGCCTCCGGCTGGGGGCATTGCAGCCGCAGCGCAGGCAAACGCCGCACACACGACAAAAAGCGCCATTACACGTTTCATAGCGACAAGTCAACGTTTATCTGTGCGGTGAAAAGCCGCCGCGGGTCGCCGAACGCCGCGCAACTGTTCACCATAGACGCTTCGGTTTCGATTACTTTTCCGCTGAACACGGTCTTGCCGTTTGCCACAAGCGTGACTTTGCGGTTAAGATCAACAAGGCTGCGGTTGAGAAACACCGTGACCTTGCCTTCGCTGACGGGGGTGTATCTGCGCTTGAACTTCAGTTCTATCCCCCACACGCTGTCCTTCTCGGTCACCGAATAGTCCACATTGCTCACGTTAAGCACAATGGTGTCGCCCTTTATCCGCTCTTCGTACATCACACGCGCCTGGGGCGTTTTGGCTGGTGATTCTTCAACAAGCAGGTTGTAGAAACCGTTGCGGCGGCATCCGTCCATCTCGAAGTCTTCCCACGCCACGTATTTCGGATAAGGATTGCGCGTGAACTTCACCAGCCACGGCGTGGCTACGCTGCAGTCGATGCTGTGGCCGCGCCCGGCTATGAGCTGCACATTGTGGCGGTAAAGACTGTCGCCCAGGGCGGCGCTGCGCACGGCCAGCGAGTCGAAGGCATCGCGGGTGTACTGTGTGAGCTTGCTGCGATAGAACCCCGCATCGTGGTCGCCGGTAAAAAGTGCAAAGGGAGTGTTGGCACAATTTTCGGCAGGGGCATTTTTCAGCGGTTCGCCGCCGGCCATTGCCGCACCTCCTGCCAGATAGTCGGCAAAGAACGCCGTGAGGCGCTGCGTGCCGTAAGCCCCCTCGCTGATGCCCGTGAGATAAATCCTGTCGGGGTCGACATCGCCCTGCGCCAATGCCTGGCGCAGCAGCTTCTGCCACACCCACACCTTGGCCTTCTGCCACCATCTGTAATAGCCCCCCTCGTTGGGAATCTGCGGCACGAAATACACCGACGGTGCATCGTTGAAACCGCGCGTGAGCTTGAGGGCCGTGGCATATTCCTGCTCCTTGGGGCCCGATCCGTGAAGAAACACAAAAAGCGGATACCCTGCCGACGGGCGCGCACCCTTGCTGAAGAGCGTATAGTTCATAGTGGCGTCGTTTTCAAGGTCGGGCGGAAGGCGCCATTTGCCCGTGGCGGTAAGGCTGTCCTTGTTCATGCGTGCAAGAGTGTCGGCACCAGCCTTGCGCACGGCTTTGCGCCAAGTCTTCCACACCTGCACGCGCTGCTGCTGCACTTCCTTCTGCGAAAGCTTCTTCTTGCCGGCGGAATACACTGCCGTCTCGCCGCTGAGACGGGCCTTGAAAAAGTCGTAGACATCGTCGGCCCCCGCCGGCATCGTGGCCGCAAGGGCAGTAACGGCAACTACCAATAATCTCTTCACATCCATAATACTGATTTATGAGGCAAAGTTACGGGTTATTGCCGTACAGGGGCGTTAAATTATCTCACTTTTCGTTTAAACTTGCAGCAGGAGGGAGAGGGGAATGCGAAAACTGCGGAAAATAATAATTAGCATTTTAGCAAAATTAGCACCCCCGCGAACGGCAAAGTATTATAACGGGGCGCCCCTGCGGGCACCCCGTTATGTTACGCGTTGGGGTCTACGTCGCCGCTGGTGCCGGAGCCCGAGGAGGACGAGGAGGCGAGGGCCGAGCAGTTCTTGAAGGTGAGGTTCTTCACGGCGAGCGCGTTCTTGATGCGGGTGCTGGCGGTGAAGCGCGCACGCACCTTCTTGATGTTCGACGACTCGAACTTGTCCTTGTCGGCTACGCCCTGGGTGGACATGGTGGGGCGGATGCTGCAAAGGTCGCCCAAACGCACCGACTGCCCGTTCTTCAGGTGCTCTATCACGTACTTCTGCAGCGACGAGAGCACGGCCTTCACGTCGGCTTCAGTGGCGGTGGTGGAATACGCTATCTCCTCGGCTATGCCTTCGAGGTCCACGACGCTCTGCACGTTTACAGTGCCGTAGAATTTTTCAGAACCAGTCTACGGGTTCTTGCGCTTGTTGACGTTGTAGTAGATCATAACTGTAAGAATTTAATTTGTTGACACTGCAAAGTGTATAATACTATTTCAATATACTCGGCGTTTTTTGAAAATTATTTTTCAAAAAACTTTCCCGCGTTCCCGCTGCGGGCATAGCCGCGGAATTCTCTGCGCAGGGAGATGGTTCCGTGCGCAGAGCGTTGGAACTATTGCGGCAACAATCGGCACGAAGCGCACGAAAAGCAAACGCCCCGCACGAGGAGGGTATTAATTTTGTCAATTAATCAAAATTGTTTTTTTGCGATTTTGCGAAAACGCACTCCCTGGGAGAGAGTGTGTATATTATATATACATATAGTATACTATTACTCAGTAGGTTGAATCGCCAAAAATGCCCCTTACCCCATA
>CAVFSQ010000088.1:0-563 GCA_963625145.1 Bacteroidaceae bacterium
ACATACAGTAAAGAAGATGGGGAAATCAAACTTTATCTTGATGGTTATCTGTCGGCCAGCAAAAAGGTTAGTGGCGACTTTGGATTCCCCGATGAGAATGCGATGTGGTTGGCTATTGGCGGTGACGCAAGCTCAGATCCTAATTACGCACAATATCCTTTGGATGGCAGCGTTATGGCAGCACGCATGTATTCTAAAGCCGTTTCGCGCGATGAGGATTACCTTATGTACAAATACTTTGCAGACCTCTACACTCCTTCTCAAGAAGAAGCTGAAGATACAACGACTGCAGCTGAAGCTCCAACAGCAGATGTCTTCGACCTTACTTTCGGAGAGAATGGCGCTGTTTCTATTTCTACCGAA
Organism: Bacteroidaceae bacterium; assembly: GCA_963625145.1. Classification (GTDB taxonomy): domain Bacteria; phylum Bacteroidota; class Bacteroidia; order Bacteroidales; family Bacteroidaceae; genus UBA6398. The sequence continues at coordinate 364 of CAVFSQ010000088.1, forward strand.
ATTGATGGCTTGAACGTGGAAACCGGTAATACCACTCCTGCTACCTATTACAACGACACTTACAAACGTTGGTTCGCCAAATTTACAGGTTCTGACGATCAGGAATTCTTCAGCGTACCTTACGCAGGCAACCAAGATGTAATTTCTAAAATGGAGGCAGACTTTTCTCTTGAAACATTTGGTATGGTAACCTCTACGGA
>CAVFSQ010000088.1:573-6305 GCA_963625145.1 Bacteroidaceae bacterium
ATGGCTCTCTTCTACCCAGGACGGTGGTATAAGCATTGAGATGGATGCGGCTATTATTACTATTTGGGCTCGCTATAACGACGCTTATGTAAAAGTTGCTACCGATGAGACTATTGAGGTTGGCAAGTACTACCACATTGTGACAGTAGTTGACGGCTCCGTTGGCGAAATTCGTGTGTATATTAATGGCCGTTTGGCTGGTAAACGCGAATTTGGAGGCGTATTTAATCTCCCCGGAGGCAATGCACAATATTTCTGCGTTGGTGGTGATGCTTCCTATAATGGCGACCATGCAGAATATTTGATGAAGGGCGAAATTGGTGTGGCACGCATGTATGGCTCGGCCTTGACTTTCCCGCAAATAAAGAAACTCTACCAGGATATCCAAAACGGAGTAGGGAAGGAGTAAAAGTCTTTAGATAATCAATAAAATCCCCGCGCCTGATTGGAAGGCACGGGGATTTTTGGCGCTATGCTCGGGAAATTGCACGCTTAGATTAGGGCCGCCGCCGTAATGTGTTTGCCATGCAATGCGAACGCTTTGAGTGTTCGGAAATAGTAATTTTTTGTTTCTCTGGGTTAATTTGTCGTAATTGTTCGGCCCTAAATGCCCGAATCGTTTGCCGCTACAAATAATTTTGCTACATTTGTAGGCGAAAGTTCAATCAATGGTCTTAAAAATCCGAACATTCCAATGAATTTGCCACATAGAATATATTCTCTCGTAGGGTTATTGTTTATAGGAGCAGCTACCGCAATAGTCCAGGCCCAGGACATTATAGCGCGGCAAGCCCCCGTCGACCGTCGCGTGAAGGCGGCCGATTCTGTTTCGCTCAAGCATCTGATTACAGTGGAAGCAGCTGAAGAAATAGCCGGTCTCTATCCCGATTTCAACAATACCTCTGTTCATAATTATAAAGGTGTCGCAGTTCCCGATTCTTTCCGCATCGACCTGCGGCATTTCTGCATGCCAACTCCTTCCAGGCAGATAACTTCGAACTACGGTTACCGCCGTGCTTTCCGTAGAATGCATCAGGGCCTTGACGTCAAGGTCTACATAGGCGATACCATTAAGTCGGCCTTCGACGGCAAGGTGCGAATCGTAGACTACGAAGGCGGTGGCTACGGCAAATATGTGGTAGTGCGCCACAACAACGGACTGGAAACTGTTTACGGACACCTCTCAAAGCAACTTGTGGCCGAAAACCAGACTGTGAAGGCCGGAGAACCCATCGGGCTCGGTGGCAACACGGGAAAGTCTACCGGTTCGCACCTGCATTTCGAATGCCTTTTCCTCGGCAAGGCCATCGATCCCCAACTGCTCTTCGACTTTCCCAATCAAGACATCGTTTCGGATTTCTACACCTACCGCAGCAACGCATCGCAGAGCAGCAACAGTCATTACGCTTCGGCAAACACTGAAACAACCACAGCAAACCAGCAGCCGGCGGCCGAAAACCAAACTGGTGGTGTGAAATACCACAAGGTGAAGCGCGGCGATTCGCTTTATTCTATTGCTTCGAAACTCGGAACTTCGGTTGACAAGCTCTGCGAACTCAACCACATCAACAAGCGTCAGAGTCTTCGCCCCGGGCAAATACTGCGCTACGCCGAATAAACACCGTCAGCCATGCCTGATACCAAACAGCAGTTCAAGGAAGTCATAGCTTCGTGCCGCAGTCTCTACGCAAAGAAACTCGGCGACTATTCTCCGTCGTGGCGCATTCTGCGCATATCTTCCGTTACCGACCAGATTCTCAACAAGGCAAAGCGCATAAGGCAAATAGGTGAGAGTGGAGTGGCGCTGGTGGACGAAGGTGTAGAACCCGAATTCATCGGGCTGGTGAACTACAGCATTATAGGACTTATACAGATAGAGTTGCAACCAACGCTCGACCCCGACATTTCAAACGAAAAATGTCTGGAACTCTACGACAAGTACGCGCAGCAGGCTTTCGAACTCATGGAAATGAAAAACCACGACTACGACGAAGCTTGGCGCGGAATGCGCGTAAGTTCGATGACCGACCTCATTCTGATGAAGCTCTACCGTGTGAAGCAGATAGAAGACCACGGCGGCAAGACAACGGTGAGTGAGGGCATTGCCTCGAACTATTTTGATATTATAAACTATGCAGTGTTTGCGTTAATCAAACTGCGCTATGAAAGCTAGGCGTAGTGCGCGGTATGCCATAGTCAATATTTGCAGCTTGTTGTTGGCTGCAATTTTTGTTTTCTCAGGATTTACCAAAGCCGTTGACCCCGTTGGGGGCGGAATCAAAATCGGCAGTTGGCTGGTAGCTTTCGGCATCGATGCCTCGAAACACGAAACATTGCTTGAGGGGCTTTCCGTTTTGCTCAGCACTGCCGAATTCCTTCTCGGCGTTCATCTGCTGCTGGGAATGCGCCGCCGGCTGACTTCAATAGTCACGTTGCTTCTCTCTGCGTTTTTCACGGTGCTGACATTCTGGCTGTGGAAGACTGAAAGCTTTGGCGACTGTGGATGCTTTGGCGATGCGGTGCATCTCACGCCTGGCGAGACGCTTCTCAAAAACATCGTGCTGCTTGCGGCCGCCGTTGTTGTAGCCGCAAACCCCACAAAGGTTTTTGCCCTGCTGCGCTACAGATTCCATTGGATAGCGCAGTCGTATGCTCTGCTGTTTGTTTTGGCCTTGTCGCTCTACTCATACCATTATCTGCCTGTAGTCGACTACCGTCCCTACCATATAGGGCAGGATATGGTAAAGGCTTCCACCGTGTCGCCCGATGCCGAGGCGCCTGTGTTCCACACGGTGTTCACTCTCGAGAAAAACAACGTGCGCAAAACGTTTACCCTCGACAATTATCCCGACTCGACATGGAAATTCATCGATTCCGAAACCGAAATGCTCAAGCCCGGCTTCCAACCCGAGATTTCCGACTTTGCAGTTTTTGACGACAAGGGCGATGATGCCGCCCACGCGTTGCTTCACAATGGCAATTACGCTTTTTGGATAGTTGTTCCCCGCATTGAAAATACCGACAATGGAGTTATCGATGCCATTGCCGACGTCTTCGACTACTGCCGGCACTACGGCTACGACATTTACGGCCTCACGGCGTCTGACGGCAGCGCGGTGGCCGAATGGCTGCACCACTCGGGACTGTCGTTTACGTTCTTTTATGCCGACGACGTATTGCTGAAAACCATGGTGCGCTCCAATCCCGGGGTATTGCTTGTGCGCCAAGGAAAGATACTCAACAAATGGAGCAAGAATAATATCCCCGACGAAGATATACTCGTCGCCCCCTTGGAAAAGTTATCTCTAACTTGCGGAAAGGGCAGTTATGGACTGAAAGATACATTTAAATACATCGCTCTGTTCCTTATTCCGCTAATAATTATTACTTTCGCGGATAAATCAAGGAGCATGCGCAAGGCTGTGGCCCGGCGTTTGCACAAACGAAAACGAATTATAACCAAGAACGAAATGAGAAAGAAAATTGTAGCAGGCAACTGGAAAATGAATATGAACCTGCAGGACGGTGTTGCTTTGGCAAAGGAAATCAACGATGTTTGCAAAGCCGACAAACCTAATTGTGACGTGGTGGTTTGCACACCTTTCATTCATTTGGCAAGTGTTGCCGCTGTGCTCGACTGCGAGTCGGTAGCGCTCGGCGCTGAAAACTGTGCTGACAAGGAAAAGGGCGCATACACTGGCGAAGTGTCGGCCGAAATGGTTAAGAGCACCGGAGCGCAGTACGTTATTCTAGGACATTCCGAGCGCCGCCAGTATTACGGCGAGACTCCCGAAATACTCAAGGAGAAAGTTCTTCTGGCACTCAAAAATGGTTTGAAGGTGATTTTCTGCTGCGGTGAAACTCTCGAAGAGCGCGAAGCCGGCAAGGAAAACGAAGTTGTGAAAGCAGAGCTTGACGGCTCCGTATTCAACCTTTCTGCAGAAGAGTGGAAAAACATCGTGCTTGCTTACGAACCCATTTGGGCTATCGGCACTGGCAAAACCGCTACTTCCGACCAGGCAGAGGAAATGCTTGCCTATATCCGTTCGATTGTTGCAGAGAAATACGGAAAGGAAGTTGCTGAAGACACTTCCATTCTCTATGGTGGAAGCTGCAAGCCAAGCAATGCTGCCGAACTCTTCGGCAAGGCTGACATCGACGGCGGCCTCATAGGTGGAGCCTCACTTAAAGTGCAGGACTTCAAGGGTATCATCGACGCTTGGAAAAAGTAATACAACTACATACAATTGCCGCTCCATGTGTACGTTTATATGGAGCGGCATTTTGCTTTTTATGAAAAGACGCATTCTGCTTTTTACAGTTCTTCTGCCCGCCTTGCTTTCGGCGCAGAAGAGTAAGGGCTTTGTGCACGATTTGCAGAAAGAGGCCGATGGCTGGGGGAAAATAGAGCTGGTGCAGGAAGCGCGTCTCACGCGGCTTCTCAACGGTGACACCGTGCCTCCCGCTGCCATAGAGAAAAAGGCTGTTACCCAAAAGCCCGACAGCGCAAAGCAGAACCGCCCCGCCCACGACACTTTGGCATTGCAGAACACAACTGTTTCCGAGACTCCCGTTGCACGTCAGGTCAAGACACGGCGCTACAAGGTGAACGGCTACCGTGTGCAGATATATGCCGGAAACAACTCGCGAGCCTCGCGCGTGGAGGCAGAGAAAGCAGCGCAGCGCTTTAAGGCACTTTTCCCCGGAGTGGCGGTTTACACGCATTTCTATCCTCCGCGCTGGGTGTGCAGGGTAGGCGATTTCCGAACCTCCGAACAAGCGCGTGAATTCATGCAACAGATAAAGGAAGTGAAATCTTTCACCGGGCTCATCGTAGTCAAGACTGCGGTATATGCTTCATACACCAGTGAAAGTGAAGAACAATGAAGAATAATGGAGAAATTATCACAAGAGCTTATTGAAAAGGAACTTCAGGACAATGTGAGGCGCACACTCGAACTCTTGGGCGAAAATCCCGAACGCGAAGGGTTGCTGCGCACGCCGCTACGCGTGGCACGCGCCATGCAGAAGCTCACCAGCGGATACACCATGGACCCCAAGGCTGTGCTCAATGCGGCAAAGTTCCGCGAAGACTATTCACAAATGGTAATAGTGAAGGACATTGAATTCTTTTCACTGTGCGAGCACCATATACTTCCTTTTTACGGCAAAGCACATGTGGCTTACATCCCCAACGGATACATCACCGGGCTAAGCAAAATAGCTCGTGTGGTAGACATCTTCTCTCACCGTCTGCAGGTGCAGGAACGCATGACTTGCCAAATAAAGGAATGCATACAGGAGGCGCTCAATCCGCTTGGCGTGATGGTGGTGCTTGAAGCTCAGCACATGTGCATGCAGATGCGTGGGGTGGAGAAAAAGAATTCTGTTACCGTAACAAGCGACTTTACCGGAGCCTTCGAGCAACAGAAAACCCGCGCCGAGTTCCTCGAACTCATAAAAATCAAACATACGCTCTGAGAGCGAACGAGGGAAGGGGCTTTCCCATTTCCCTCATCGTCATACATAAAATGCCCGAAGCTTTTGGCCTCGGGCATTTTGCATTTTTAGGGAATTTCCGATTTTATTCTATAGCAATAATTGCGCTTGCTATATCGCTGATTGCGTCTTTGTCGCGGTAATAAGCGCAACCTTCGTCCACGGCCATCGCGAAGCCGTCGGCTCCGGCTTGTTTCAGATTCGTGATTTCATTGACGTTTGCGCCGTGCAGC
>CAVFSQ010000089.1:0-6225 GCA_963625145.1 Bacteroidaceae bacterium
CGCTACATCCTGAGTGACGCACAGACTTCGGAAATAGGGCTCAACACGGGCAACGACATTACGCGCGAATGGACACAGCTCGACGAGCACGTATTCTCACTAAACGCTAACGAGAAACATACCTTTGACTTCAACGGCTGGAAACCGGAGCTGCTTGACGGCATATACGGCGAATACCGCACACGCAAATACTTCACCCGCAACTTCATCTACAACTGGAACTACTACGACAACACCATGCCCGACGGCTTCCAGTACTCCGATATCACAGAACTGCTCTCGAACACCGACAATATGGGCTCCGACAGGCTCTACCTGCTCGAGCAGCAGCAGATGCGCAACAACTACAGCGGCCACAACACGCTAGGCGCAGCATTTATCACCGCCAACCTTCCGCTGGGTAAATGGGGAGTTCACGCTGGCCTCCGCTACGAGCACAACGACATGGAGCTCATCACGAACACGCGCGACAACGCCGTGAGCGAATCGAGCCGCCACTACCGCACCGACAACCTTTTCCCGTCGATAAATGCCACCTACCGTTTCAACGACGAGCACCAGCTGCGCCTGTCGTACGGACGCAGCATCAACCGCCCCGAATTCCGCGAACTGTCGCCGTCGGTGTTCTACGATTTCGATCTGGCCAGCAGCGTGCAGGGCAACTCCTCGCTGAGCGACTGCCACATCGACAATCTCGACCTGCGCTACGAATTCTATCCCTCGCGCGGCGAAATCGTGTCGCTGGCTGCCTTCTACAAGCATTTCGACAAACCTATAGAATGGACCTACACCGTGTCGGGCGGAACCGACCTCATCTACAGCTACATGAACGCCAAGAGCGCCAGCAGCTACGGTCTGGAACTCGACGTGCGCAAGCGACTCGACTTTATCGGGCTGCCGCAATTCAGCTGGTCGTTCAACGGCGCCCTTATCAAGAGCCGCGTTGACTTCGAGAAAGGTTCTAAGGAAGAAGGCCGCCCGATGCAGGGACAGTCGCCCTACCTCATCAACACAGGCATTACCTATAAAAACGAAAAGCTCGACCTCGACATAACCGTGCTCTACAACCGCATCGGGAAGCGCATTATCGGTGTGGGGCGCAGCGAAGGCTCGGTAGCAGATGACAATGCCCGTGTGCCCCACTCCTACGAGATGCCGCGCAACACCATCGACATCTCGGCAAGCAAGCGCTTCGGCAAGCATTGGGAAACCAAACTCAACGTGCGCGACCTGCTTGCCGAAAAGCTCTACTACAAGCAGTTTGCCAAGGTAACCTATGCCGACGGCACCCACCGCAAAGTGGAAGAAGTGGCACGCTGCTACAAGCCCGGCCGCACATTCGGAATACAGGCTGTATACAAGTTCTGAAACCACACAAAACGACAATAAGTTTCACATAACAAAACACAAGACAATGAGAAATAAAACAACAGTCAAATGCCTCGCCATGCTTGCACTGGCAGGAGCTTTCGCCAGCTGCAGCAGCGATGACAACGACAACGACGAGTCAAAGAAGTCGGGCTACGTATGGTCCACCGACGACGGGTTGGATGCATGCGACCACATTCTCTTCGATGCCAACGGCAATGAAGCGCCCAATGGCAATGTCATCGGCAACGGCAACCAGCAATTCGTGTTCACCGGCAAGCAGACACTGTCCCGCGGCACATACACGCTTCGCGGCTGGGTATACATTGCCAACGGCGCCGAACTGACCATCGAGCCAGGCACCATAATCAAAGGCGAAAAAGAAACCAAGGCAACCCTCATAGCCGAACGCGGCGGCAAGCTTATAGCCCGCGGCACCGCGCAGCAACCCATTGTGTTTAAATCGGCCCAGGCAGCAGGCAACCGCCGTCCGGGCGACTGGGGCGGCATCATACTGTGCGGCCGCGCCCGCAACAACCAAAACGAAATGCAGATTGAAGGCGGTCCGCGCACAAACAAGACTGTCATAGATGCTTCGCAGAAATCGTATTCCCACACACTCTTCCTTGCCCAGACAGGCAACAAATACTATGACTCGTGGTCAACGCTCGTAGGCAGCGACGGCTACACTCCCATCGTGGGCAGTCCGCTGCTCTCGGGAGCATCGTTCGACGGACTCACGGGCTTCACCAAGGTTTCGTACATCGGAGCACTGGGCGACGGCAACAGTTGGCTCAGCGGATGGACTAACTTCGACCCCGAAAACACTAAGTACTAATCACCGCCGCGCCCCAGCGCACCACTGCAAATACCCGACACCGGGCAGAGGAGAAACTTCTTCCTGCCCGGTGCCCCGTTTTTAAGGCAAGCGGAAAGCATGTAGCGGCAAAGCCTTTACCTTCGCGCAGAGCGCAGTACGGTGTTTTTATTACCTTTGCAGCACAAGATACGTCAAGACTCATGAAACAGACAGTCAATATACAGTATTACGATTCGCCCTGCGGGGAAATAATCCTGGCTTCGGTTTGCGACGAACTATGCCTTTGCGACTGGAACTCCATGCCCTGTGCCGGGCAGAACAAGCGCAGGCTTGTGCGGCTGCTCGGCGCGGAATTCACAGAAGAGCCTTCAGCAGTGCTTAGCCGCACACGGCAGCAGCTTGACGAATATTTCACCGGCACACGACGGGCGTTCAGCCTGCCGCTGCACCCCGTAGGCACCGCTTTCCAGAAACAGGTGTGGAGCGCTTTGCTCGGAATTCCCTTCGGCGAGACGCGCACCTACAAGGAAATTGCCGTGGCTGTGGGGAACCCCAAGGGCGTGAGAGCCGTGGCTGGAGCCATAGGTGCAAACGGCATCGGCATCATAATTCCCTGCCATCGCGTCATCGGTTCCGACCATTCACTTACCGGTTTTGCAGGAGGGCTGGAGGCCAAAAGAATATTGCTGGAACTGGAAAAGCGCGCAACGCAAATTCCTTAACGCCGGCATCCTCTGCGACTATATACACGAAAAGAGGCTACTGAAGCAGCCCCTCAAAATTATGAAAAACACATTAGTGCTTCACAGCACGATTTTTATTAGTAACGAAGCGACAAACGCGCTTCGAGTTTACTTCAGGTTTCCCGACTGAATAAGATACTCGCCTATCTGCACGGCATTGAGTGCGGCACCCTTCCTTATCTGGTCGCCCGAGAGCCAGAACGTCAGTCCGCAGGGGTTTGCCAAATCGGCACGGAAGCGCCCCACATAGACATCGTCCTTGCCAGCCGTGAACAGCGGCATAGGGTATTTCCCGTTGCCTGGCTCGTCAACCAACGTCACGCCGGCAGCGGTAGCCACAGCCTCACGCGCGGCAGCAGGGCTTATTGGATTTTCGGTTTCTATCCACACGCTCTCGCTGTGCGAGCGCAACGACGGCACGCGCACACAGGTGGCGCTCACACACACATCGCTGTGCATTATCTTGCGGGTTTCGTTGTACATCTTCATTTCCTCCTTCGTGTATCCGTTGTCAGTGAAGACATCAACCTGCGGAATCATATTAAAAGCCAGTTGGTGGGGGAACTTGCTCACCGTCACCTCCTGCCCGTCGAGTGCCTGGCGGTACTGCTGTTCGAGTTCCTTCATGGCAACGGCTCCTGCGCCGCTGGCTGCCTGGTAGGTAGCCACGTGAATGCGCTTTATGTGACTGATGTTCTCGAGCGGCTTGAGCACCACCACCATCATTATTGTAGTGCAGTTGGGGTTGGCAATGATGCCGCGGGGGCGGCAAAGGGCATCTTCGGCGTTGCATTCGGGCACCACGAGGGGCACGTCGCTGTCCATGCGGAAAGCGCTGGAGTTGTCAATCATCACGGCGCCGAAGCGGGTGATGTCGGCAGCGAAATCTTTCGACACCCCGCCGCCAGCCGAAGTGAAGGCGATGTCAATGCCCTTGAAGGCGTCGTTGTGGGTCAGCAGTTCAACTTCGTATTCCTTGCCGTGGAACGCATACTTGCGGCCGGCGCTGCGCTGCGAACCGAAAAGGCGGAGATTGTCTACGGGGAAATTGCGCTGGGCGAGCACCTTGAGGAATTCCTGCCCCACTGCTCCGCTTGCGCCTACTATTGCTATGTTCATTTCTATGTCTCTTTTGTATTGGTATAAACTGGAAAGTTCATGGCGATGCGCCTTCCTGGCAGCATACGTTTGCAAATTTATGGTTTTTCGGGCTATAAAACACTGCAATTGTAAAGTTTTTCGTTACTTTGCAGTGATTTTCCCACAAAAATAGCTTTCGCCACATGCCAATACAGGAAAACGACTGGAGAGAACGCACCTCGCTGCTTCTCGGCGCCGGCGCTGTGGAGCGCCTTGCGGGCAGCCGCATACTCGTAGCCGGCGTAGGCGGCGTGGGGGCGTATGCCGCCGAAATGCTGTGCCGCGCAGGCATAGGCAACATCACCATTGCCGACGCCGACTGTGTGGCGCCGTCGAACATCAACCGCCAGCTGCCCGCCACCGTGGCAACCGTAGGGCTGCCCAAGGTGGAAGTCATGGAGCAGCGCCTGCACAGCATCAACCCCGAAGCCCGGATACAGGCCCTGCGCATATACCTCGACGAAAGCAACATCCCCACCCTGCTCGAAGAGGGGAACTTCGACTTCGTGGTCGATGCCATCGACACCATACGCCCCAAAGTGGCGCTCATCAGCGAGGCACTGCACCAGCACGTGAACATAGTGTCGTCGATGGGCGCGGGGGCGAAAACCGACATCACGCGCATACGCTTCGCCGACATACGCGACACGTTCAACTGCGGACTGAGCCGCGCCGTGAGGCACGCACTGAAGAAAAACGGAATGGGGAGTCACCGGCTGACAGTGGTGTTTTCCGAAGAAACACCCGACACGAATGCCATAAAGGCCGTGGAAGGCGAACGCAACAAGAAAACCACAGCGGGAACCGTGGCATACATGCCGGCAGCCTTCGGATGCTTCCTCGCAAAGCACGTCATCACCCGCCTAGTCTCCACTACAAAAACAGAAAGACAATGATAGATCTCAAATACATACACAAGAGCTTCGGCAGCCTCGAAGTGCTGCGCGGCATAGACCTGCACATCGCCAAGGGCGAAATAGTGAGCATTGTAGGCCCCAGCGGCGCCGGCAAGACCACCCTGTTGCAGATAATGGGCACGCTCGACCGCCCCACCAGCGGCACCGCCATAGTGTGCGGCAAGGACCTCGGCAGCATGGGGCAGAAGGAACTGGCACGCTTCCGCAACCGCAACATAGGATTCGTGTTCCAGCAGCACCAGTTGCTCAACGAATTCACGGCCCTGGAAAACGTGATGATGCCTGCATTCATAGCCCGCACGCCGCGGCGCGAAGCCGAAGCGCGAGCCCGGGAACTGCTGGAATTCACCGGGCTTTCGGAACGCAGCCACCACAAGCCCACCGAAATGTCGGGAGGCGAGCAGCAACGAGTGGCAGTGGCCCGGGCACTTGTCAACAACCCCGACATTATCTTCGCCGACGAGCCTTCGGGCAGCCTCGACTCGAAAAACAAGCAGGAACTCCATTCGCTGTTCTTCAAACTGCGCGAGCGCTACGGACAGACCTTCGTGATAGTAACCCACGACGAAGAACTCGCACACCAGACCGACCGCACCATACACATGCGCGACGGACTGATAGAAAACCCCTGCTAAACCCACGCTGAGGGGGCACTGCCCGAGATAGAACAACACGTCGCCCGCTATCTCGGCGTGGGCGAAAAAGTCGCAGTAGCAGAACACATGCCCCAGCACGAACGACACCACCCAAGTGCCGTAACCCACAATATTCCTCATAAGGCATACAATAATTATAATATCCTCAAAATTCCCTCATGTAGCATCCTCACCCGCGTGTCATTATATAGACTGCGCTCGGCATACTTGAAACAAGTTTCAGTCTGCACTCGCTTGCACTAGATTTCACCCCTTCGGGGATGCATGTCCGCTGGTGTCATCTTCATGGGATACACAGCTGGTGCCTGTCGAGTGTTTTGCGCGGCCTTGAGGTCTCCGAAGGAGGTCAAGCATGCGCGACTAGGCACCCCGGCGCAGACGGAACACCGGTGGCCTTGCCTTTGCCACATTGCAAACTACTCCATCCCTCGCGCGGGGGCGCTGAGAATTCCCGCGTAATGCGGGGGGAATCCATGCGCTGAGCGGAAAGAACTGTTGCGCCGGAGCATTAAAAATCGCGCAACATGCACTGTGCGATTTTGCTATGCGCTGAAAATGAGTACGCTGCATGTGCAGGATTA
>CAVFSQ010000090.1:0-6223 GCA_963625145.1 Bacteroidaceae bacterium
GGGCAAGTTTGTTGTCATCCCCCGCGAGCCGCTGGCACCGGGTGACGAACTGCCGCTGTTCACCACCCGCGTGGCTGTGGGTAGCGCCGATGGCAATGTCTCGTTCACAGTTAAGGCTGAATATCCCGAATACGAGAAGCTCACGGCCGCCGAAAGCTCTGTGCTTGCTGCTGCCGACAGTCTCTGGGGCGAAGAGGTGGCGGTGGGAAGTCGTCTTGTTACCGAGCGCAAGCAGGCCGTGATAGACGTGTGGTTATATCCCTATGTCAAGCGCGGCGGCGCCTATTACCGGCTGAAGAGCTGCAAGATTGCCGTCTACCGCAGCGTACAGGCTTCGGCGCGGGCTCTCAGAGCCGGGCAGCAGCAAGAACGCTATGCCGGGCATTCGGTGCTGGCCCAGGGCAAGTGGGTGAAGATTCGCGTCTCGGAAGAAGGCGTTTACCAGCTTTCGAAATCGTTTCTCGCTTCGGCAGGCTTCAGCAACCCCGATGGCGTGAAGGTCTATGGCTATGGCGGACTGGTGCAGGACTCGGTGATAACCTATTCGGGCACGGAGCCGAATTACGACGATCTGACAGAAATTCCTCTCTATCGCGACGGCAGCAAGTTGCTTTTCTATGCCGACGGCACCACGCGCTGGAGGTATGTGCGCGGAAAATGGCGCCACTTGAACAACCCCTATTCTTCATATTCGTATTATTTCCTTACCGAAGGCGACAGCTCTGCCGCCATGCAGGATGCCGAAGCGACGACGACGTTGGGCGAAGCGCGCACCACCTTCCCGGGGCGCGCCCTCTACGAGCAGGATGCCTATAGCTGGTATTCCGGTGGGCAGCAGTTCTACGATAGCTACGACTTTGCCACCGGCAACTCGAAGTCGTATGCCGTGGATGCCCCCGACATCGACACCTCTGCCGCACAGTATGTAACGGTTTCGTTTTCGGCTTCCGACGCCTCTTCCGCCACCACGGTGAAGAGCGAAGTGGGTGGCGCCACGCTGGGCACCATGAACATCCCGCTTCTCAACAACTCAAATCTGGGCGAACAGGGAAACCGCGCCCGCGTGCTCGAGAAAACCTACGCCACAACTGCGCTGGCTGCCCACAACAATGTGGCATTCACCACCACTGCCGGGCATGCGGCGCGCCTCGACTATATACGCCTCAACTATACGCGCAACACCAATCTTTCGGCGCCGTGGTTCGAACTCTGCGACCCTGCCCATTCCGGGGCCGGAACGTATGCCATAGCTTCTGCCGACGCCAATACCCGCGTGTGGCGCTTAGGCAATGCGCAGCGTGCGCAACAGAATGTGGCGGGTACTCTTTCGGGTTCGACGCTGAATGTGGTGCTGCCCGAAGCCAGCGACAGGTATATAGTGGTGAACACCGCCGGGGCTTTCCCCGCGCCCGAGCTTGTGGGCAAGGTGGAAAACCAGGACCTTCATGCCGATTCGGTATTCGATATGGTGATAATCGTGCCCGCCAGCGGCAAACTAGTGAAGCAGGCTGAGCGCCTGGCGGCTGCTCACGAGGCCCACGACAGCCTGCGGGTGCGGGTGGTGACTGCTGACAAGATTTACAACGAATTCTCGTCGGGAACGCCCGACGCCATGGCTTACCGCCGCTATATGAAGATGCTTTACGACCGCGCCGTAGACGCCTCGCAGATGCCACGCTACCTGCTGCTTTTCGGCGACGCGGCGTGGGACAACCGCATGGTTACCAGCCAGTGGGCCAACTCGTCGCCCGACGACTTCCTGCTCTGTTACGAGTCGTGGAATTCCATCAACGAAATCTACTGCTATGTGAGCGACGATTTCTATACGGTGCTCGACGACGGCGAAGGCAAGAGCCTTACTTCTGATAAGCCCGATATCGCCGTGGGGCGCTTCCCCGTGCGCACCGAAGCCGAGGCTAAGGCCATGGTTGACAAGACCATAAGCTATATGTACAACAACAACGTTGGGGCATGGAAAAACATAGTTTGCGTGATGGGTGACGACGATAAGTCGAGCAACTCGCTCATGAGCGATGCCGAGCAGATTGCCTCGCAGGTGGAAAGCCAGCACAAGGAATACGATGTGCGCCGCGTGTACTGGGATGCCTATACCGTGAGCAAGACTTCCACGGGCAATTCCTACCCCGAAATCACCAAGCAGCTTAAGAGCTACATGACTTCCGGCGCACTGCTCATGAACTACACCGGCCATGGCGCACCGGGCTCCATCTCCCACGAAAAAGTGCTGCTGCTCAACGACTTCAAGGAAAACAAAACCAGCAACTACCCCGTGTGGATCACTTCCTCGTGCGAAATAACTCCCTTCGACGGGCAGGAAGAGTGCATAGGCGAAAGTTCCGTGCTCAATGCCGACGGCGGTGCGGTGGCCTTCATAGGCGCCACACGATCGGTGTTTTCCACGCGCAACCTCAATCTCAACGTGCACCTCATGAAGTACATTCTCTCGCAAACCGGAGGCAAGACGATGTCTATGGGCGAGGCGCTGATGAATGCCAAATGCGCTCTCGTAACCAGTTCTTCGGCACAGCAGGACTATACCATCAACAAGCTGAAGTATGTGCTTACGGGCGACCCCGCACTGAGCCTGGCATCTCCTACCGGCAGACTGATAGTCGACAGCATAGACGGGCGCTCTGCCAAATCGGGCACCGTGAAACTTGCAGCGGGAAGCGTGGCTCGCGTTTCGGGGCATGTGGAAGGCAGCGGCGACGGCGGTGTCGACAGCGGATTCAACGGCATAGTGTCTACCACGGTCTACGACCGCCTGGAGTTCATCACCTGCCACGACAACGCCGGCAACGGCAAGGATCCGTTCACTTTCAGCAACCGCACGCGGCGCCTCTTCGAAGGCAGCGACTCGGTGCGCAGCGGGCGCTTCGCATTCGATTTCCCCGTGTCTGTAGATGCCAGTTATTCCGACGAGACGTGCCTCATGAACCTCTACGCCTCGAACGGCGACCATAGCCGGGAATGCCACGGCGTGAACGGCAATTTCGCCATCAACACCTCGGGCATTATCAGCAACGACTCCACAGGGCCGAGGCTGGCGGTGTACCTCAATTCCACCGATTTCCGCAACGGTGACCTCACCAACACCACGCCATATTTCTTTGCAGCCCTTGCCGACAGCGACGGCATCAATGCCACCGGCAGCGGCGTGGGGCATGACCTCGAGCTGATAATCGACGGCAGCGCCGCCACTACCTACGTGCTCAACGACTACTACACCAACGACATCGGCACATTCACCAGCGGCACCGTGGGCTACTCAATACCCGAGCTCGAGCCCGGCAGCCACAGCCTGGTGTTCCGCGCCTGGGACATGCTGGGCAACTCGTCGCTGGCAGCGCTCGACTTCGTGGCCGTGCGCAACCTCAAGCCCGACATCCTCGACATCACCTGCAACCCCTCGCCGGCTACCGAGAAGGCAGTGTTCTGCGTGAGCTACAACCGTCCCGCCACCGAAATGCAGTTCGTCGTAAGCGTCTTCGACAGCTACGGGCAGCAGGTGTGGACCACCGCCACCTGCGGTTCTGCCGACGACGGCAACTTCTCGGTTGACTGGAACCTGTGCACCTCGGCAGGGGCCCGAGTCAGCGGCGGCGTTTACCTCTACCGCGTGGAAGTGAGCGAAGGAAACGGCGCAGCGCGCAGCAAAACCAAGAAATTGATAGTCCTAAACAATAAATAAAGCCGGGACGAGTTAATAAAAATGTCATAAACTCCAATAGTGAAAAGCAAAATGAAATTCCAGACAGCAGCCACAATAATGTTCGTGCTCGCATTGGCCACCACAGCCCGTGCCGACGGCGAGAAAGACAGCTTCAACCCCGTGAGCACGGCAGTAAACGCACTGAAGATAGGTACCGATGCCCGTGCCGGCGGTATGGGCGACGTAGGTGCCGCCACAGACCCCGACGTCAACTCGCAGGCATGGAATCCCGCAAAATACCCCTTTGCCATAAGCCGTGCCGGAATAGCAGTGAACTATACCCCGTGGCTGCGTAAGATTGTAAACGACATCGACCTCGGCTATGTGGCAGGCTACATGCGGCTGGGCGACTATACAGCCCTCTCGTCGTCGCTGCGCTACTTCTCGCTGGGGCAAGTCGACGCCGGCGACAACCTTACCATAAAGCCCTACGAACTGGCTTTCGACTTTGCCGTTTCGCGCATGCTCTCCGACAACCTCTCGGCAGCCATCGCCCTGCGCTACATACGCTCCGACCTTAGCGGCAACTACTCTGACGACACCAAGCCCGGCAACGCCTTTGCAGCCGATGTGGCCATGTACTACAACCGCTACGTGATGATGGGAAGCCGCGAATGCCAGTTTGCCTTTGGCCTCAATATCAGCAATATCGGCAGCAAGATTAAGTTCGGCGACGAAAACTCCTATTTCATCCCCACCAACCTGCGCCTGGGCTTCAACTATCTCGTTCCCATAAACGAATACAACAAGATAGCTTTCGCCCTCGACCTCAACAAGCTGCTGGTGCCCACCATGCCGCGGCAGGGCGACGACGAAAGCAGTGAAGACTACCAGCAGCGTCTGCAGGACGACTACTACAGCATGTCGCCCATAACCGGTATATTCAAGAGCTTTGGCGATGCCCCTGGAGGCTTCAGCGAGGAACTGCAGGAAATACAGTGGAGCGTGGGTGTGGAATACACCTACAACGACAAGTTCATACTCCGCGCCGGATATCACGACGAAAACAAAAACAAGGGCAACCGCAAATACTTCACCGTGGGCGCAGGCTTCCGCATGAACGTGTTCTCGATTGATGCCGGCTATGTGCTTTCCACCGCTGCCAGCAACCCTCTCGACCAAACACTGCGCGTGTCGCTGGCTTTCGATTTCGACGGCATAAAAGACCTCTTCTCGCGCCGCTGACGCTGCGCCAACCGGAATCCAACACCACACCCACATTCAGCAAGAAAAGACATGAAACCGCGAATAGGAATGGGCTTCGACGTCCACCGCCTTGTGCCGGGCCGCGAACTGTGGCTTTGCGGCATACGCATCGACTGGCACTTGGGCCTGCTGGGGCACAGCGATGCCGATGTGGCCATACACGCCCTGATTGACGCCCTGCTCGCCGCCGCCGCAATGCACGATATAGGCTACCACTTCCCCGACAGCGACGAGCGCTGGCGAGGAGCCGACAGCAAACTGCTGCTGCAGACCGTTTGCGGCATGCTGCAGAAGGAAGGCTTTGCCGTGGGCAACGTAGACGTCACGCTGTGCCTTGAAAGCCCGAAGCTGAAGCCCCACATACAGGCCATGCGCGAGTGCCTGGCTTCGTGCCTTGCCATCCCCGTGGGCGATGTGTCGGTAAAGGCCACCACCACCGAGCGCCTGGGCTTCACCGGGCGCGGCGAAGGCATCGCAGCCTACGCCGTGGCTATGGTATTCGAGCGGTAGTAAACCTCCCCCCTCGCGAATATTTATATTTTTACGTTTTTGACACTTTGACGCTTTTCTGAAGCCCAAAGCCCCTGCGCCGCGGTTATATTATGACACCCGAGGACAGGGTGCCGGCAACTTTAGTCCCCAACTAGGGGCGAAAAAGAATCCCCCAAAAAGCATAATTGCAAATGAGGCGAGGCGTTAACATTAACACTTTAACACCCTAACGCTGGTAATGTTTGATATCCTTAAAAAAGTGTGTTAATGCTCGTTTTTTGTTCTGCTCTTTCATTAGTTGCCCGAATACTTTTATGCCTCTGCGCTCAAATTCTCTGCGCATTTCGGCGCCGCGCTTTGCGTAGAGCGGAATCATTCTCTGCGCACGGCGGAATTTTTCTATGCGCGGAGCGCGCGGATTTCCTCTGCCTCCAGAGCGAAAATGCCTGCAAAACACCTTTTGTCCAACCCTTTTGCTATAAGCAGGTGTTTTTGTTTTGGGTGGTTAGGCTTTAGAACCTTGAGAAAACTATTTTAGGGAAAGGGGTCTAGGAAAACATTTGCACCAAAACGTTTAATTATATCCCTGTTATTTTCCAAATTTAGACAGTTACCCCCCCCAAAAAAAAGCCGCATTACCAATATATGTCACGCTATCAGGAATGACTATTGAAGATATGGATCTACAATTCACAAAAGCCTCTTTGCCGATAGATTTCACGCTATTAGGAATAACAATAGATGAAAGTGATAAACAATTTTTAAAAGCCCTTTTACCAATATTTGTCACAC
>CAVFSQ010000091.1:0-6160 GCA_963625145.1 Bacteroidaceae bacterium
GTCGTTGTCATCGCTGCTGCACGAGGCTAGCCTGCAATGGCAAGGACTGCAGCAAGGCCGGACTTAAAAATCTGTTTCATAGTTGAGTTGTTTTGTTCTATTGTTTTTGAAATCGCGTGCAAAGGTACAACAATTTGTACTGACAAAGTACATGTTGCAGGGAATATGAATACGGAAGAACTGCAAGTGCTTGGCGCCCTCGAAAGGCAGTCTTCCGCTTTCCTCCCTGCGGTTTACTTTTTGATTTTCATGTCAAACTGGTCGCATTTGCCTGTGCGGTGGGCAAACTGCTTCGTGGTGGGCGATATGCCGAAAAGTGTGGAGTAGGTGCAGGCATGTATAGTCTCGCCGTCGGGCATGAATTCCAATATTCTCACCCAGCCGTCACCGCCGTTGCCTTCCCAGCCACCTCCGGCCGTCTGTATGTTGAACATCATCTGGTGGACGTCGTGTCCGGCATCGTTTTTGTCTACACGGTAGGCCGTGAAGTCCTCGGGCTCTCCGGGCACGCCCGTATGGCCGCAGATGGCAAGGCGTATGTTGGGTGTGGTCTTTATGAGTTTTTCCCACACTTCGCGCCCGAAATTGCGTGGTGTGATCTTGTAGTTCTCATTGTCGGTGCGCTTGGCAGTGCGTTCGCGCAGCAGAGAGTGAGTCATGAATATAACGCGGTGGTTCTTGTATTTGTCGCTTGTGCACAGTTTGTGGGCCCATTCCAGCACTTCGTCACGCGGTGCCCATTCGGTGGTTACCACTAGAAGGTCGCCCCAGTTTTTGTCTTTGAATTCGAAGGCTGAATTTTCGAGCGAGGCGCGCTGCATGCGGTTGGGGAACGCGGCCACAAGGCAGTCTTTCCATTTGTTGTTGCGCTCCACGGGGAAGTATTCGGGGAAGTGGGTGAAACTTTCATCGCCTCTCACGTAGCCGTATTCGTGGTTGCCGGTAGATATTATGTAGGGCACCTTGTTGTCGAGGCGCTTCATGCAGTGGGATGCCCACTCCCACATTTCGCGGCTTGTTTGGTTGAGCATCGAGCGGTTGAGAACGATGTTGTCGTTCTGCTCCACAAGGTCGCCCGTAACGAGCACGGCCTTTATGTTGAGGTTGTCGATGTTGTCGGCGCACCATACTGTGGTTAGTTCGAACAGTGGCTGGTTGATGTCGTATTTTGAGTATCCCTGTGGGTCGCCCATTACAATCATCGAGAACGAATTTGTGTTTTTCAACTTCTGCCGGTCGGCGCGGTCCTGGGCTGTCACGGCAGCTGCCGTCAGCGTGATAGCCATGGCCATGATTGTTGCTTTGATTTCCATGTTTATGCGGATTTTGATATGGTTTCGTTTAATTTTTGGCTTTCATGCCGCAGAGCAGACGGTAGTCGCAGTTCTTGCATGCTTCGCTGCCTTCAGGGCAAGGGGCAAATGGTTGGGCGAGGTCGAAAATGGAGTTGACGATGCCTTGCAGTGCTTCGCGCACCTCGGATTCGTAGAGAGCAAAATTGCTGACAGGCTCTCCGCCGATGGCTATGTAGGGAGAGAAATCTTTTCGCCCCATGCCAGTAACGAAATAGAGTTCGGGGCGCAGCGTGGGGTAGCTTATGCCGTTGTGGCGCAGTTTGTCGATTAGGGCAAGCGAATACACCATAGTCTGCAGTATGTAGCTGGTGTGCTTCTTCGTGTCGGGCTTTTCTACTGCCCCGCTGAAGGTTTTGGCCTGGGCTTGCCCGCTCCACCTGCCGGCTTTATAGTCTGCTATCACCCATATTCCGTCTTTTATATGTACGCGGTCGAACTTGCCGCCTATGCCCACAGTGTGTCCGCCGGGGGTAGTGAAGGGAGTATAGAGGAATTTTTCTATATATTGTTTCTTGATTTCAAATGGCGCTTGCCGGACATCGTATTCCAGCATCGTAACGAAGTATCGCATTATCAGTGCTCGTATTATGCTATTTTCATTCACATGGCATACTTCAAAAGCCTTGTCGATGCAGCTGTTGAGGCGTAGTCGCGCCTTGTCGGCGAGGTCGTGGCGCAGCGTTTGGGATATGACGATTGACGATGGTAGGCTGTCGTAGTAGATTTGCATGGTCTCGTGCAGCAGGGTGCCGAAGAGATTTGGCGGCATTTCGTCGGCATCGGGCTCAGAGGGCCGCAGGCGCGCCACTTTGCTGTAGTAGAACTTCAGCGGGCACTCTAAGTATGTGGAAAGTGGCGTTGGCTCAAGGTTCTTGATGGATGCCAGCATGGCGGGCGTCTTTTCCACGGCGACTGGTTGCAGAGGTGTTATGACGGCTGGGCTTGTGATGGTTTCGGCAACTATGCTGCGTGGGGTTTCGTCTGCGAGCATCTGCAGCAGATAGCGCGATGCCTCGCCTTTCCCCGTGGAGGCACTGCAGTATACTGCCGAAATGTTTTGCGAGCGTTTTACGAGGCGGAAAAAGTTGTAGGCCACTACGGCGTTGTGCTCCCACGGCAGCGGAAGTCCGTAGGCCCTGCGCACGGCGACTGGCAGCATCGACGGTTGCTGCAGTTTTTGGGGCATGGAGCCTTCGTTGCAGTCGAGCAGCAGCACATTGTCGTAGTCTATGGTACGTGTGTCGTGAAGGTCGAGCACATCAACGCGGCGTTTCGTTTCGCTCGGTTCTTCGGAAGGTTCCTCGTCGCCGCCTTGCGGACGGCAGGCGCTGCGGAAGAGCGTAAGCGCCATCCGGGGCGAGAATACCGCTTCGGGGTTGTCGTCGGCAAGTTGAAGGATGGCAGTCAGCGCGGTTGTCACGGCGTCTTGCGATTTCTTTTCGAATGTGTTGCTGCTGCCGGTTCCGGCTGGCGCACACTGCACGGCTTCGGCTTTCATGGCTTCGAGCAGTTCGCGGCCCGTTATAGTTCGGTTGTCTTGCATAAGCCCCTGAGCGTGGTGCATGAGCCGCGTGTATGTGCGCGACAGCGTGACGGGGTATTCAACATTGAAACTGTAGCGCGAAGAGGGCAGAAAATGCCGCAGCGTGCCCATAATCTTCGGGTCCATGGGGATTACGGCCGTGAAGCCGCTTTTGGCATGGCTTAATGAGTCGAGCCAGCGGGCAACGTATGCCGCTTCGCCGCTTTGTGTTGCGCTTTCCACCAGGTGTACGGGCGGCTGCTGTTCTTTCGGTGTCAGCGATGTATGTCCGCCAAGCGAACTGATATTTTGGCTGATGGCCTGCACCGCTTCGCTGTCGCTGCCAAGGAACTGCGGCGTATGGTCCCAGAAGAAGGTGGCGCGGCCCTGTTGCTTCAGATGCTCCATCACACGGTGCTCGGCACCGCTGAGCACATTGAAGCCAATGAATACGTAGTGGGCCCCGGAGGTGGTTTGCAGCACGTTGCGGCACCCGGCGCGGTATATGGCGCCTTCGTAGGCGGTGCGGCTGCACAGGGCATTGGTTTCGAAATAAATATCGGCAAGCATGTTCCACATTTTACGGAATTTGGCACGCATGCTGCCGTCGAATGCCTGCCAAAAGGTGGAAAAATATTCCTTCAGCGACTTTAGACTTTCCTCTCCGGTAAATGCCTGCATTTCAATGTCCTTTATGCTGCCCATTTCGCGAAACACCGAACGGACATCGGCTAGGCTAATGTCTACGTCGTTGAAGTCGTTGAGCATCATCTCGCTCCAGGGAAAGAAATCGTCAAAAGCCATGGGGGCGCTGCCGTGTGCGCTGCACACTTTGCAGTAGGCGCTATAGATGCGGAAATGCATTGTGGCGCTGTCGGCTCTTTTCTGGTGTGCGGCGGTGTACATGAGTCGCGTCATGGTAAGCATCTGCGGCGCTTTCTCGCCCAGTATGCCTTTGAATACGGTTATGGCCCGGCGCTGTGGAAAGACCAGCACGCACTCTGCCTGGCGCGGAAAGCGCTGCAGCAGTTCGCGGGCCACTTGTTGCAGAAACGAGTTTTCCATTTCAGTTTTCTATTTTCAGCCGAAGTTCCACTGCGGTGCTTTGTGGGGTGAAGGGGTTGCCGTCGGTCGCATCGCTGTCTTCGGGCTGTGGAACCGAGATTTCCCCTACCGTGGTGGCGCTTGCTTTGCCCAGTGCAGCGGCAACAAGGTGAGAGGCACGGACAGCATTGATGGTTGGCTCATTTTTTGAGGGTGGGGTATAGCCCACAATCAGATTGGCTATTGCACGGGTGAATGCCACGTATACCTCGTTGATATTGTCGACGGTTATGTCGAAAACTTCGCGGTTGTAGTTGTCTTCGTAAATGCTGTTTTGCGTGTCTTTCTTGAAGGTTATGGGCAGCAGCGGTATTTCGTCGTAGATTTTGCCTTTGGGGCGGCACCACATTTGTATGTCGTTTACGATAATGAATTTCCAGTCACAGAAAGGGACGAACACGGTGTGGAATTCCAGCCCCTTCGACTTGTGTATGGTCATTGCCTTGATGCCGTTTTCCTCGCCCGAGGCTATGAAGTACTTCTCTGATTCTGCTTGCCAGTCGCTGAAAAACTTCTTGAAATCGAAGGCATTACGCTGTGAATAGTCGTTTACCCAGTCGAAGAACGTAAACAGATACTGGCTTTCATCGGGTGTGAGCGAAACGTTGAAAATCTGGGCTGTGTGCATAGCCGCTTCGCGGATGCCCAGTTGCATGAGTTCGGGTGTCGCGGCCATAAAGGCGGGGGGTAGCATGGCTTCTATATATTCCCGCACCGGGGGATTGGCACCGTCGCCGAAGGCAGGCTCTGCAAAACTGGCGCCGCGCAGCAGGCGCTGGTATTCGCGTGCGGCAAAATATCCGCTCACGTTGTCAACGGCTCCCGTAGCCTCGCCCCATGCAAAGCGCATGGCTGCCACCACGGTTTTCACGGCTGGGGAATTGGCTATGCAGTAGGCTTCGTGGGTGTTGATGCGCAGACCGCTGCAGTGACGGTCGGCATATTCGGCAATCTTCAGTATTTCCTTGTTGTTGCGCGCGAGTATGGCCATGTTGGAATATGGCACTCCGGCATTGTGCACTTCCGCAATGTTCTCGAAGAGACGGGGCAGGGCGTTGTCGCTGTCGGTTTCGTAGACTTTCACGTAGCCTTCGCCTTTTGGCTTGCATGTAATCTGCTCGACGTCGGAATAGATGTCGGCAATGGCTTTGCCCTGTGAGTGGGCTGCTGCGGTGAAGGCGGTGCTGTTGAACCGCACTACGTTTTCCAGACTGCGGTGGTTTTCTTTAAGGCGGAAATTGCCGTGGGGGTCGTATTGCGAGGCGAGAGAGTGGAGTATGTTCCAGTTGCCGCCGCGCCACCGGTATATGCTTTGCTTTACATCGCCCACTATGACGCATCGGTTGCCTTGCGAAGCCATGACGTTGGAAATGAGTTTCCCCAGGTTGTCGAACTGCATTTGCGAGGTGTCTTGTGCCTCGTCGAGCATGATGTGACGGTATTTGCGCCCGGCGCGTTCGAACACGAACGAAATGCTGTCGTCGTCGCCCAGCTGGCGTGCCACCAGTTCCTGGGTCTTGGATAGCAGCATGCGGTTTTCTTCGCGCAGCATGCGTTTCAGCTCGTTGTCTACGGCTTCGAGCGTCTGCATCTCGCCCCAGTTGGCAAGCGTGAGTTGCGCGCTGTTTATGCGGCGCATGATGCGCTGGCGGTCGTGCTCGTAGTTTTCGAACTGCTGGCGCCATTCCTCCATCTGCTCGGGGGGAACCTTGACTTTGCCGTATTTTCCGCTGAGGAAACTTGCGGCTGCCGTGGTGGGCTGCGTGATGTCGCCGCTTGCCACTCCGGCTATGTATTTCTCGATGTTGGGCCCGAAGCGCCATTGGGTGAAGTCGATGGTGAGGCTGTCGGCAAGGTGGGGCAGCAGGCTTTTGGCGCGCTCGAGCTCCTGCTCCACGGCGCTGCGTATTTCGGCGCATTTCTCGGGGTCGCCGAACACGCGGTTGATTTCTTCGGCATTGCGCATGTAGATTTCGCTGCACACGTTTTGGGCAAACCGTTTCAGCGGGCGGCGGAAATCCCACGAAGGGTTGTCGTCGAGGTTGCGCGCTATGTAGCTTTGTAGCAGTAGCGTGGCGCGGCGGTCGCTGCCTTCGGCGGCCTTGGCTATAAGGCTGTCGACGGCTGCCTCCACCGTTTCGCTGTCGTCGAGGAATACCTCCATGCTGGAGTTGAAGCC
>CAVFSQ010000092.1:0-535 GCA_963625145.1 Bacteroidaceae bacterium
ATATACATTATATAATATATGACACATGGACATGAAGTGCTCCACATGATGGAGGGTAACAATTATACAACAAAACAGCAACTCATCGATGCCATTATAGGGTGTTTCGGTGCCGAAGAGCGTTTCTGCACTTGCTCGGCAGAAGGAATAACGGCTGCCGAGTTGGTAGATTTCCTCGAGGAGCGCGGCAAATTCATGCCGGCAAGTGAAGCCGGCGGCTTCACTGTCGATAC
The DNA here is from genome assembly GCA_963625145.1 of Bacteroidaceae bacterium. Lineage (GTDB taxonomy): Bacteria > Bacteroidota > Bacteroidia > Bacteroidales > Bacteroidaceae > UBA6398. The sequence goes on from CAVFSQ010000092.1 coordinate 234, forward strand.
TGACAAAGTGTGCAACCACTAAGGAAATGAAGTTCCACCATATAAAGTGAAACAATATGAACTAAGCCAACCTCTAAAACGGAACAACATGAAACATCTCAAACGTACCGCGGCATGCTGTTCAATAACGCTCATCTACAAGAGTGAAAAGCAGAAAGGCAAAGAGGCTGCTTCTGCGCAGTATACCCCGACTACACATTTACAACAAACAGCAACGATATAAAACTACATGAAAATTCTGCTGATAAACGGAAGCCCCCGAAAAGATGGCAACACATCCATTGCCTTGAGCGAAGTAGCGA
>CAVFSQ010000092.1:578-6119 GCA_963625145.1 Bacteroidaceae bacterium
AAGTAGCGAAGACGCTTGAAACCGAAGGCATTGTCACCGAAACAATACACGTAGGCCACAAGGCGATACGCGGTTGCATTGCTTGCAACAAATGCAAGGAACTAGGCAAATGTGCCTTCGACGACATCGTGAACGAAGTAAATAAAAAGTTTGAAGAAGCCGACGGCATTGTCATCGGGTCGCCGGTATACTACGCCTCGCCGGCAGGCGGTTTGGTTTCGTTTCTCGATCGGCTGTTCTATTCTGCCCATTTTGACAAGAGCATGAAGGTCGGTGCGGCTGTTGCCGTAGCCCGCCGCGGCGGCACTACCGCTACATTCGACGTGCTCAACAAATATTTTACCATAAGCAACATGCCGATAGCTCCCTCGCAATACTGGAACAATGTACACGGCCGTATGCCAGGCGAAGCCGTCCAAGACGCAGAAGGACTGCAAATCATGCGCCAGTTGGGCCGCAACATGGCATTCCTCATGAAGAGCATACGGCTTGGCAAAGAGAAGTTCGGACTGCCGGAGCGCGAAGAATGGACAAGCACAAATTTCATCAGATAACTCTACGCACGCCCGACTGAAGCGGCCAAGCACAAACAGCGGTATGTACCAAAAATTCATCATCAACCAGAACGGAGTGCTACGTTTCGGCCATGTATACCTGCACCGCGACTTGCTCGAAGCGGGCGAGCGGTGCGTCTACGGTGGAGGACTGTAGAAAATAGACAAGAGCCGCGGAGCGATACTAATGTTTGGGCGTTCGTTCGATTTCGGTGCGCCCGACTTCGACTACGTGCGCCGCATAGAATGGAGTGGAATTGGCGGCAAGCCGGTTCCGTTGTTTTTCGTGCCCAATTGGCCCGATGAAGACATGCTCTTGCCGATATACGCAAAACAATAAATCTTCAGTAACGGAAAGGCGAAACCCAAAACAAAAAACACATGGCAGACGGAATAAAAGACATGAAATGGAAAACGCTTGCAAGCAGATACCTCATGAAGCGTCCATGGCTCACGGCACGCGTCGACAAAGTTGAACTGCCTACCGGCGCCGTTATCGATGAATATTATGTATTGGAATATCCCGACTGGGTAAACACAATAGCCATTACCCAAGACGGGCGATTCGTGTTCGTACGCCAATATCGCTACGCAATTGGAAAGACGGTAAACGAACTGTGCGCCGGCGTTGTGGAAGAAGGCGAAAGCCCCGTGGATGCCGCCAAGCGCGAACTGCTGGAGGAAACCGGATTCGGCGGCGGCGAATGGAAGGAATGGATGCAGATTTCGGCAAATGCAAGCACACACACCAACATAACCTACAGTTTTCTGGCAACCGGAGTGGAGCAAATCAGCGGCCAGCACCTCGACAAAGGCGAAGACATAAACGTAATGATTTTTACGCGCGACGAAGTGAAGGAAATGCTGCGGGCCGGCGAGGTATGGCAAAGCCTTATGGCCGCACCGCTATGGAAATATTTTGCTCTGACCGAAGGTATCTGAAAAAAACGCAATTAAAAACAAGACAATCCATATGATAAGAAACACTATCCTGGCTGCAGTTGCAGTCTTATTTGTGCTCGGTGCCTCAGCGCACGGGCCGGTGACAAACGGCGACTCTTTGGCGCTGATTCCCTACCCTGCCAATATCGTAGCAGGCGATACCGACTTTGAAATTTCGGGCCCAGTAGTAATCAATATAGGCAAAAGCGAAGCAGACAAATTTGCCGTATCGACATTGACCGACGACTTTTCCGCTATGGAATGGAAAGTAAAGACGGGCAAGGGATGTGCCAAGGGATGTATCGCCATAACGCGACCGGGAGTCGACCGCGCAGCCGACAAGATACTGGCCGACGAAGGTCTGCGACTTGACACGGCAAACACCGAAAGCTATGTACTGCTTGCCGATGCCAACAGGGTGATTGTGCAGAGCCACACTGACGCCGGCATTTATTATGGTCTGCAGACTCTACGCCAGCTTTCCTTCACCGGAGCCGACGGCAAATTCTGCGTGAAGGGCGTAAAAATCTCCGACAAGCCAGCCCTGCGCTACCGCTGGATTCAGGACGACTGGAGCCGCGGGCCGATACCGAACATGGAATTCGTGAAGCAGCAGATACGCACCCTGTCAGAATACAAAATCAACGGTTACTGCATATATGCCGAAAACATTTTCCAATCGGAGAAATATCCCGAAATCAATGCGCGCGGCGCAGTGGTAACGCCCGCAGAAGTAAAGGAGATTGTGGAGTACGGCAAGAAATACCACGTTGAGATTATTCCGCAACAGGAATGCCTCGGCCACATGCACTACACCTTGCGCGAGCCTACCTTCAACGACATTGCCGAGCGCGTAGGCGGACAGGTACTCAGCCCTGCTACCGAGCGCACCTACACGTTCTTGAATGACTACTTGGGCGAGATATTGCCCAATTTCGAGTCGGAGTTTGTGCACGTAGGATGTGATGAGGCTTTCGAGCTTGGCCGCGGCAAAAGCAAGCCGATGGTTGATTCTTCGTCTGTCGACGACGTTTTCGTCTATCACATGCAGCGCGTGGCAAAGCTGCCAGCCCTTAAAGACAAGAAACTGCTGTTTTGGGGTGACATTGCCGTAAACAAGCCCGACATCGACCTTTCGGGACTGCCCAAGAACGCTATTGCCGTGGTCTGGGACTATTTGCCGCGGCCCGATTTCGACTACTACTTTCCGCAACTTGTGCGCAACAAAGTGCCAACCGTGGTAACTCCCGGCGCATTTTGGGGTGGAAGGGTGTTCCCTGAATACAAAGCGCACCTTATCAACATCCAGCATCTAGTGCGCGACGGCAAAAAATACGGCACCCTCGGCCTGCTCAATGCCACATGGGACGACATGGGCGAGGACCTTTTCGACGTAGGCTGGTACGGGATACTTTTCGGTGCGGCCTGCGGTTGGCAGCCCGAACAGGAAACTCCCATCGTGCCGTTCAAGAAGGCTTTCGACTGGGCCTTCTACCGCAACGACCGCGGCCATCAGTTTGCCGAGGCCATCGATCAGGTGTCGTCAGCACACGACCTTTTGGGCACATCAATATGGTATGACTGGGCATGGACTGTGCCTTTCGAAGAACAAGGCGTTGACCAGCAAAACATTATTCAAGAAAAGGGCAACATGGAGGAAATCCGCACGGCATGCGCCAACGGCTATGCCTCGCTTACCCGCAACCAAGGGCTGGCACACCTGCACCAATCAACCGTAGAAACCCTACGCTTTACGGCCCGCCGCATGGAATTCGTTTTCTCTAAGGCAGCCCTGGCGGCAGGAGTGTCGCACCGCTACGATCTCTATTGTGCCGACGACGACCAGGGCGCAGCCGTAAACACTGCAGTATACGACCTCGTCATGCCGTACGCAAGCATGATTGGTTCGCTACGCGACTACACCAAAGAGCTCAAGAGCTGGCACCACGAACGATGGCTGCACGAAAACCGGCCTTATCATTGGGACGTCGTGGAATCGCGCTACACCCATATGATGCAGGCCTGGAACGATGAAGACTTCAAACTGCGCAAGGCATTCGGCACGCGGGCACCGCGCGAGGAAGTAGGCATCGGCTATAACCGGCTGCCCGACTACGGGAAATAAAGAAAAACTTTACCGAATGCGCATATAAGAATTATTCTATGCGCATACCGGCAGAAAAAGGTCTATTGTAATTAAAAGCCAAAGCACTTTTTTAAAATTACAATAAACCTTTTTTCATTAACTCTCTATATTGCCTTTTTACAACATATTATGCACGCCGGCCATTTTTACAAAACCGCAACACGCCAAAACTGCGAATAAATCATTAACTTTGCTGCAAAATTCACGAATTCAACAAACAACACATACTTCTAGGAGTAATAAATAGAAACAAAAATGCAGAAAATCGCCCTTATCGCAGCAATGGCTCTTGTAATACTCACGGCAAGTTCGTGCGGGTCAAACAAATCGATGATTTACCTGCAGGGCGCCGAAGAGCTCTACAAAAACGGGGTAAACCTCGACAACAACTACACTCTCAACATCCAGCCCGACGACCAACTCGCCATCTTTGTGAGTTCGCAGGACGAAGAGTTGATAAAGCCGTTCACAAACCTCACCCTCATAGGCCAGCAGCAGGGCATGACCGCCAGCCAGGGGTCTGGAAGCGTAAGCTACTTCGTGGTCAGCAAAGACGGCTACATCGACTTCCCCATTTTCGGCAAGATAAAGGCCTCGGGCATGACAGTTGAAAAGCTATCGGAAAGCATACAAAAACGCATGATAGAAGAAGGGCTGATAAAAGATGCCAAGGTAACGGCCAAAATCATGAGTTTCAAAGTCACAGTGCTCGGCGACGTGGCTTCGCCCGGCACTCAAAGCTACACAGGCGAAAGGCTTACGCTGCTCGAAGCGATAGGCCGCTCGGGCGACCTCAACAACTCGGCAATACGCAAGCGCGTGCTCGTAGTGCGCGAGGAGAACGGGCAACGCACCACCTACACGGTTGATCTCACCAAGCCCGAAAGTGTATTCAACTCGCCGGCATACTACATGCACCAGAACGACATTGTATACGTAGAGTCGAACAAGTCGGTAAAGATAAAGGGCAGTTCAGGATATCTCTATCTCAGCCTTGCCGGCACTCTGCTCAGTCTAGGAACATCGATAACATCACTCGTAATAGCACTCACGAAATAATCCCGAAATGGAAAATCCCAACAACCAAGCTGCAAATTCATACGTATCGCCCGAAGACGACAAGCGCAACGACTTTCTGCCTATAGCAATGAAGGCAGTGCACGTGCTTGCCGTGAACTGGAAATGGTTTTTGGTTTCGATAGTGGCGTGCCTTCTGCTCGCCTACCTTTACCAGGCCAAACTGCCGCGCGTGTACGAGCGCCGCACCACCATCGTGGTAAAGAACAGTGACAACAACTCATCGCGCAACTCTGCAGCTTCGATGGCAATAAACGGCATCGGCACCAACGGCCAACTGCAGGACGAAACACTGGTGCTTAAATCCCACCGGCTGATGCAGAGCGTTGTGAGAGCCCTGAACCTTGACGTGGAATACACCACCAGTCTGGGGCTGCGCACATATTCGCTCTATAAGGAAAGCCCCATAAAAGTGACTTTCTTCAAGAGTTTCCAGAAGAACACCACGTTCGAAATCGACACCGAATCGGACGGAAGCTATCGCATACACGACGTCACAGTGGGAGGTGCCACCTCTTCTTTCGACAAGACCGTAGCCTACGGAAAAGCCATAGCAACGCCCATGGGCACAATCGTGGTGGAGAAGAACCCGTCAACGTATGCACGCTATCTGAACCGCACCATAAGAGTTTCGCGCACGAGTCTCGAACAGGCAGCCCTCAGATTCACCGGATGCATAAACGCACAGATTAAGGACCAGTCGAGCAACATGATTTTCGTGTCGTGCCAAGACACTAACGTTAAGCGTGCCGACGACATTCTGGCAAGCCTGCTCGACGCCTATAAAAACGACATTATCGAAAAGAAGAACCGCCAGTCGAT
>CAVFSQ010000093.1:0-6070 GCA_963625145.1 Bacteroidaceae bacterium
ATACTATATTGTATGCTTTATAAAAAACATTGTTGATTACGACACTTATGTGGCGTCGTTTGTGTTGGGACAGGGTGTTTCTTACTGTTCCTTTCGGTTGCCTACCGTCAGTATGGCATCCGGTGCCATGAGGGCCCTGTACCTGCATCGTTCGTAAGCAACGCCACGGAGTCGGTGCCTTGGCGCAATGTAGGCTGCAGTTGTGAGAGCGGACAGCACACTGTGGCGTCGCGGTTGTAAAACCCGCTGTAGTTTCGTGCACTGTGGTAAAGGGCCATGCAGGCCGCACGCGTGCTGTCGGGATTATGACTCCACCCCAGCCACGCAAAACCGAAATAGTGGGCCCCGCCATAGTCGTCCACCTTGAGACGAAGGTTTATACAACCGCCTCCTATCCATGCCGCCATGACTTTCACGGTGTCGAATCTCACCGCAGTATAGTTTTTTATCCACGTCGTCACCGGTTCGCCCATAGAGTAAATCACCGCCATGGGACGTGGCGTTGTGTTGCGCGCAACATACACCACCATGCAGCGCGTTACTGTGTCGCAGCCGTAACCGTCGAGCTCGCGTGAAAGTGCAAGGGTATCACCGCTGTCGAGCACCATGGTGCGGCACGTGCCGGCACTGTCGCTTATCAGGTTCACAAGATCCATGCGCTGCGGAGCGGTGCGGCGCACATCGTCATCACCGCTGCACGACACAAACATTGCGGCTGCCACTGCGCACGCCACAATTATTACTCCCGGCAAAAACGGGCTTTTGGTCATGATGCCGTTTGTTGTCCCCAGGAGCTCAGGAAATTGATTGCCGGATTGGCATACATCGTAAGCATCCGCTCGCGCAGGAAAGCGTGGTCTTTCGCGGGAAGCTGTATTTTCTGAATCTGTCGCTCTAGGTATTCCCCGAACTTCCGCTTGTCGTCATCGCTGTAATGCTGCGAAAATTGCGTGGTATTGTGCAGGATGTCGGCGGCGGCATAGTTTGCCGGATAAAGCCGGTAGCCGTTGAATATGGCGCAGTCGATGTGATGCGCCACAGTCTGGAACAGTTCGTTGCGCTGCATGTCGCGCGGCAGCGTTGTGAGCCACGTGTCAATGCACGGCGCCGCGGCATAGTGCACACGCCCTTTGTATCCGAAGATGCCAGTGCGCATGTTGAGCAAGTCGTTTTCACGCGATTTCACGTAGTGGGGATTGTCGCGTTTCATCTGGAACTCCATGGCCTTGAGCCAATCGCACGGGTCGTATTCGTATGATATGGAAAGCGGCACTATGTGCAGCTGCATGAGCCTGTCGACGATATCGCCCTCGCCGCCCATAGCCATCATTTTCAGTATGGAATCCTGGGTGCGGTCGTTAGAGTCCTTGGCGCGGCCTTCGCGCTGAGCTATCCATATATTCTCGTGCTTCTCGCTTATGGCGAAGTGCATGTAGCGGCTCATCCGCGCGGAGCTTGCCAGCATCTCGCGCATCTGGGCAGAGCGCTGCACTATAAACGACTTGTTTACCCTGACCAGGCGGCGTATCCAAGGATAAATAAGCAGATTGTCGCCGATGGCTATTTCCACTGTACATGGAAAGCCGTTGTCGATAAGCATTTTCGAGAGGAACGACGGGTCGGTCACGATGTCGCGGTGGTTGGAAACAAAAGTGTAGCGCTTGTCGAGGCTGATGCACGAGCAGTCCATGTCGAAGCTGTCAGTGCACTTTTTCTCCACCATTTCCACAATGCCGTAGATGATTTTTTCTTGCACTTCCTGGTTGGTGGTGCACGAACGCAGAAGTTTTGCAAAGTCTTCGACAGACATTTGCGGGAATATCTGTTTCACCACAGCGAGGAACTGGGGGTCGGCAAGCAATTCGTCGAAAACCTGCGGCAACTCTTCGGGGGAATAGGGCCGTATGTCGTTGAATTCTTCGGGAATGGTCATGGCTGTCAGCAGTTTTCTATAGTGTCTTCTATGATTTCTGCCAGCACATCGCCCACTTCCCGGCCTGCAGCGCGTATCTGCTGCGGAATGAAGCTGGTGGCAGTCATGCCCGGAGTGGTATTGATTTCCAGCATATTGATTTTCTCGTTGCCTTTTTCGCCAGTGAGAATATAGTCTATGCGTATTATTCCGCGGCAACCGAGCAGGCGGTAGATGTTGAGTGTTTCGTTCTTCACGCGTTCGGTTGTCTCGGGCGACAGGCGTGCTGGGGTGATTTCGCTTACCTGTCCGTTGTATTTGGCGTTGTAGTCAAAGAATTCGTTGTCGGTAACGACCTCTGTAATGGGGAACACGCAACTTTTGTTGCCTGTAACGTAGCATCCGCAGGTTATTTCGGTACCTTTCATATAGGCTTCCACCATCACTTCAGGGCTTTCGGCCATAGCCTTTTGTATAGCTTCCTCCAGAGCATCGGCTTTTTTTACCTTTGTCACTCCGAAGCTGCTTCCTCCGGCATTGGGTTTCACAAAGCATGGCAAGCCGAGCCGCTGCACTATCTGGTCGTTTGTAAACGGGCGCTTTTGGTTGCGGCGCACGAGCACACTGTCGGAGATGTTTATTCCCTGCGAGCGCAGGAACTTGTTCAGGGCATACTTGTTGAACGTCATTGCCTCAACAAGCACGTCGCTTGTGGAATACGGCATATCTATCAAGTCGAAATATCCCTGCACTATTCCGTTTTCGCCCGGTGTGCCATGGATGGTTATATATGCGAAATCGGGGTGCACGCGCCGGCCGCTGTCAACGAACGAGAAATCGCGGAGGTCGACACACGCCGCAGTTCCGTCGACGAGACAGGCTTTCCAGGTTGTGCCGCGCATCTCAATGATGTAGGTTTCGTAGGGTTGGTTTTCAAGAAACGATTTAATGCCCTGCGCGCTGCGCATTGACACGTCATGCTCGGAGGAATCGCCTCCTGCCACAATTGCTATAGTACGTTTCATTCTGTATGGTTTGTTTGACATGGCAGCCATTCGCGGTTGCTGCCGCTGTTGATGTTTCAGATTGTTGTTTACGTTTGTTTCATGATTCCCCATGCACGGCCGGAGCCCCGGCAAAACGCTCCCATCTTTCGATGAGCGCCGCAAAGTCGGATGGCATCGGGACTGCAAAGTCCATTTCCTTTTTCAGTGTGGGATGGTAAAAACCGAGCGTTGCTGCATGCAGCGCCTGGCGTGGACACAGGGCGAAGCAGTTTTGTATGAACTGCCGGTAGGTGCCCGACGACTTGCCGCGTATTATCTGCGAGCCGCCGTAGCGTTCGTCGTTGAACAGGGGATGGCCGATGTGGGTGAAATGTGCGCGTATCTGATGTGTGCGCCCCGTTTCCAAGCGGCATTCCACCAGCGTGGTGTAGCCGAAACGCTTCAATACCTTGTAATGAGTTACGGCCGTTTTGCCTATTTCGCTTCCAGGGGGATATACGGTCATCTGCAGTCGGTTGCGCGGATTGCGTGCAATGTTGCCTTCTATGGTTCCGCTTTCCTGCCCCGGGTCGCCCCACACGAGTGCAATGTAACGCCTCCGGGTAGTTTTGTTGAAGAACTGCAGTCCCAGACTAGTCTTTGCCTCAGGTGTCTTGGCCACCACCAGCAGGCCCGACGTGTCTTTGTCGATGCGGTGCACGAGCCCCACTTCCGGATCATTGGGGTCGTAGTGCGGATTGTCCTTCAAGTGCCACGCCACGGCGTTGATCAGCGTTCCGGTGTAGTTGCCGTGCCCGGGATGCACCACCATGCCAGCGGGTTTGTTTATCACCATGACATCGGTGTCTTCGTATACAATGTCGAGCGGAATGTCTTCGGGGTCGATGGTGTTTTCATAACGCGGGCGGTTGAGCAGAAGCGTCACAACATCGCCCGGCTTTACGCGGTAGTTGCTCTTTACGGGCTTGTCGTTTACGTGTATGAACCCCGCCTTTGCCGCCATCTGTATGCGGTTTCGCGACGTGCCTGGCAGATGCGTGAAAAGGAATTTGTCGGTGCGGAGCAACTGCTGCCCCTTGTCGGCCACTATTCTGAAATGCTCGTAAAGCTGCGAGCCGGCATCGCCGTCGTCATCAATGCAGTCGTCGGCTGTATACTCGTCGCAGAGTCTTTTACTCCAAGATATCTCCATCGCTCAGTATGTCATCTAAAACCACGTCGTCACCATATTCCCCTCCACCGTCAAGTGAGTCCACGTCCAAAAGATCCTCATCGGTCATGCCGTTTCCCACCACCAGTGTGAGCCTTGCCTTTACCGAGACGCGAGTACCGGCTGCAACGTTTGCCCCGCCCGATTTCACGCCGTACACCCATTCCTTTTCCCCGTTGATGTATTCAGGAGGAGTAAGGCTGAACCCAAGCGCTTCGAGGCGCGACTGGGCCTCGCGCAATGAACTGTTGTCGGCAAGATCGGGCATGACAATTGTAGGAGGCGCCGAAGCGTTGACAGTGAGCGTCACTTCGCGCCCCGACTTCACTCTGGCCCCCGCATCTATACCCTGGTCGAGCACGGTACCTGCGGGATAGCGCGTAACGTAGCCCGAATCGGCCACAACACACTCCAGCCCCAACAGACTGAGACGGCGTTGGGCATCTTCGAACGCCAGCCCCTTGAGCTGCGGCACGGTTATCTCTTCGCCATGATGCGAATACACGTCAAGCCACTTGAAAGTCAGGAACACAAGCAATGCCAGCACTGCCGCCATGGCCAGCAGGTTTCCCCACAGATAGCGGCCGAGCAGTTTGGAAAAGAATTCCTTGAGTTTCATCGGCAGAGCAATTTATATCCGCACAAAGATACGCATAAAACACAAAAGAAGTAAAGGCTTGCATGCCAAACCTCTACTTCAATATTGTTTTTGGGGAACAAGTGCAGGAATTACTTCTTTCCGTGCACTTCGTCGGAAACTGTCAGTTTCTTGCGTCCCTTTGCGCGGCGCGATGCCAGTACGCGGCGGCCATTAGCCGTCTGCATGCGTTTACGGAAGCCGTGCTTGTTGTTTCTCTTGCGGTTGTGAGGTTGATAAGTACGTTTCATATTCTTATTGATTATATTCTTTTTTCCAACGGTTCACCACACGCCGCGGCTCAATGCGTGCGGCGCACTTACGGGCTGCAAATTTAGAGATTTTTTCTCAATCGGGCAAAGTCGGCGCCACAATATTGCAAAAATGGCATATTTTTTTAACGCACACAATATGTAATAGCGTGAAAAATCATAACTTTGCACCGTTTTTGAAAGCAGAGGCCGCACAACGTGCCCGTCTGCCACACACCCACTAACGGAAACATTTATTTGCAAACACAGATATGATTAAATCACAAGACATCAAGAAAGGCACTTGCATCCGCATGGACGGCAAGCTCTATTTCTGCATTGATTTCCTGCATGTAAAACCCGGAAAGGGAAACACCATCATGCGCACCACCCTTAAGGACGTTGTTTCGGGACGCGTACTCGAAAAGCGCTTCAACATCGGCGAAGCTCTAGAAGACGTAAGAGTGGAACGCCGCCCGTTCCAGTTCTCGTATGCCGAAGGCAGCCAGTACCACTTCCTGAACCAGGAGACATGGGACGATGTGGTGATCGACCACGAGCTCATCACTGGCGTTGACTACATGAAGGAAGGCGATGTTGTGGAAGTGGTAAGCGACGCTTCGACAGAAACCATCCTTTACGCCGAAATGCCGGTGAAGACCATTCTGAAAATCACCTACACCGAGCCGGGGCTCAAAGGCGACACCGCTACCAACACTACCAAGCCCGCAAAGCTTGAAACCGGAGCAGAAATACGCGTGCCACTGTTCATCAACGAAGGCGAAAGCATTGAAGTTGACACACGCGACGGTTCGTACGTAAACCGCGTGAAATAAGCGAGACATACACAAACATCGTGCATGTAAAGTCGCCCTGTGCCTTTGGCATGGGGCGATTTTCCGTCTTGCCGGCATGCGGCAAACTGTGTTTACGGGATTTTTCCGTAACTTTACGGCGACAAAACAAAATTCCAAGACAATGAACGCTACAACCCTACGCAATTTTGCACTGGCAGCATCGCTGCTTTTCTCGGCAGCGTGCACGGCCCAGGAA
>CAVFSQ010000094.1:0-3147 GCA_963625145.1 Bacteroidaceae bacterium
CATTATGCCTGTGCCCATGGATACGAACCACCCGTCGACGGTCATCGTGCCTGCCGCAATGCCTGTGATTGCCACCAGCAGATTTCCCAGCGCCAAAACGGCAAAGACGTTCATGCCGCATACTGCCGTTGCGAGTACCACAATGTAGGGGAGCGTTTTGGCAACGTCGGCTAGGGTTATGTTTTCGGCATAGCCCGACGGCTTCCCCATAATCAGGTATATTGCCAGAGTCAGCAGCGCAGCAGGGAGAACTATGAGAAAGTTAGCGTGGAATTTGTCTTTCATGTCGCATCCCTGCGTCTTTGTGGCGGCTATTGTAGTGTCGGAAATGAACGAAAGGTTGTCGCCGAAAAACGCTCCTCCCACTACCGCTGCAACTGTCATTGCCGTGGAGTCGCCAGTGACGTTGGCAATGCCGGCAGCGATGGGAACGAGGGCCACCACAGTGCCTACCGAGGTTCCGATGCTTAGCGATATCAGGCACGAGGCAACGAAAAGTCCCGCCATAACCAGCTGCGGCGGCAGAAAGCATAATGTCAGTTTCACTGCCGAGTCAATGGCCCCGATGTCTTTTGCGGTTTGGGCGAAGGCACCTGCCAAGACGAAAATCCACAGCATGAGCATAAGGTTTTCGGTGCTTGCTCCGCGCGAGAATATCTTTATGCGTTCGGCAAAAGCCAAGTGGCGCATGGTGCAAATGGAGAATACCGATGAAAGGAGGAATACTGCAGAAATCGGAATCTTGTAGAAATCGCCGGATAGAAGGCTTGTGCCTGCAAATACCAGCACAAAAAACAGCATGGGAGCGGTGGAGAACCACCCGGGCTTGGCTGCGGTGCGCTGCTGCTGTGACGGAGAGCTATTCATCGATTGAAAGGTCGTAAACGGAGAAGTCTTTCATCACAAGGCTGCGGTCCACGTAGCCGTCTATCCCGTCGATGTTGCCGTGCTGGGTATATTGCCACACCTGAAACGGCTGGTCGTCGTCGAGCGTGGGCTCGTCGTCGCGGTACCGCGCTATCATCAGCCGGTAGCCTTTGAAATGCCCGCTAAGATATTTGTTGTAGAAATTGTGGAATGTGTAGATAATTGGCTTGCATCCGTAGTGTTTTTCAACTTTGGCGAGGAACGCGCTGAAACTCGCAATAAAATCGTCAGTGCTTTTCGAGCCCCGCTTCTCGATGTCGATGATAGGGGCAAGGTCCTGCTCTTCGCGCTTTATCTGCGACGTGAGGTTTTTGAACTGCAACTCGGCATCGGCGTCGGGGCGGTAGTAATGGTAGCTGCCAACCTTGAGCCCGGCATGCCGCGCGCCTTCGATGTTTACGCGGTAGTAGTCGTCGACAAGGCTTTCGCCCTCTGAAGATTTGATGTATACGTAGCTCACCAGCCCGGTGGCGGCCACGGCTTTCCAGTCGATATCGCCTTGGTAATGCGACACGTCGATGCCTTCGTTTATCAGCCCTGCCCATGCCTTGCCGCTGTGGATGCTTGCTTCGGAAGGCACTTTTATGGCTCTGGCCTGCAGTGGCTTTGTGGGGAGCTGGTCGGGAAGAATTATGGTAGGCGCTGTTGCTGACTTGTGGCGTTTGCCGTTGTCGGCATACAGGGATGCGGCAGATATCAGTGTCAGTAACAGTATTATTGTTTTTTTCAGAAGCATTGGCCGTGTTGTGTTGTTTGTGCCGGGAAGGCAATTGTTTGACTTTTGCAAAATTATGGTTTTTGTAGCAGAGAGCAAAGTCATTGCGCAGCTATATTTCGGACTACAAAGAAAAAACGGCGATGCAGCTCGAAAAAACTTCAGAGCTGCACCGCCGGATATCGCGTGAAAGCCGCACTACGAACTTATCGTTACGAGGAATTCCTCGTTGGTGCGAGTGTCTTTCAGTCTGTCTTTCACAAAAGTGAGGGCTTCGAGCGGAGTCATGTCGGCAATGTGGTTGCGCACCACAATCATGCGGTTGAGTGTGCCGGTATCCTGCAGTAGGTCGTCGCGGCGCGTGCTTGAAGCCACGATGTTCACTGCGGGGAAGATGCGCTTGTTGCTAAGCGACCTGTCGAGCTGCAGCTCCATGTTGCCGGTTCCCTTGAACTCTTCGAAAATCACTTCGTCCATCTTGCTGCCGGTGTCGATAAGTGCCGTGGCGATGATGGTGAGCGAGCCGCCTCCTTCGATGTTTCGCGCGGCTCCGAAGAAGCGTTTGGGCTTTTGCAGGGCGTTTGCGTCAACACCGCCGGTAAGCACTTTTCCGCTTGCGGGCGACACGGTGTTGTAGGCACGTGCCAGGCGCGTGATGGAATCGAGGAATATCACGACATCGTGCCCGCATTCCACGAGCCTTTTGGCCTTTTCTATTACCAGTCCGGCAATCTTGACGTGATGTGTGGCAGGCTCGTCGAAAGTCGAGGCAATTACTTCGGCTTTCACGGTGCGCGCCATGTCGGTAACTTCTTCCGGGCGCTCGTCGATGAGCAGCATCATTAGGTAGGTGTCGGGATGGTTTTTGGCAATGGAGTTGGCGATGTCTTTCAACAGCATTGTCTTACCGGTTTTGGGCTGCGCCACGATAAGTGCGCGCTGGCCCTTTCCGATTGGAGTGAAAAGGTCGACGATGCGTGCCGAGATGTTGTCGTAATTGCCCGAGCAGAGCTTGAATTTCTCGTCGGGGAAAAGCGGCGTCAGGTGCTCGAACGGCACTCTGTCGCGAATGTCTTCGGGCGAAAGGCCGTTGATTGACTTGGCATTGATGAGCGCGAAGAATTTCTCCCCGTCGTGTGGGATGCGCACATTTCCTTCCACCACGTCGCCGGTCTTGAGACCGTACTGGCGTATTTGCTGCTGCGACACGTAGATGTCGTCGGGCGAAGGCAGATAGTTGTAGTCGGAAGAGCGGAGGAAGCCGAAGCCTTCGGGCATAACCTCAAGGCATCCGCTGCCTTCGAGCATTTGGTCGAAGTTGAATTTCGGTGTGGAATTCGTGGGAGTGAATACGGCGCCGTGATGCCCGCCGTTGCTAAGCCGTCTGTGCGCGAGTTCATCGTCGATGAAGTTCTCGTCGCCCATCGGCATGCGGCCGTAGCTGCGTTCGGAAGGCATGTCGCCAAACGAATTTCCGAAATCGGCAATTACCGGGATGTCGACGA
>CAVFSQ010000094.1:3232-6060 GCA_963625145.1 Bacteroidaceae bacterium
TGCCGCACCGCCATCGCTTTTGCCGGCCTTGGCATCGGCAGCAATATTATTGTCGTCGCTTGCCGCGGTAGCAGTCTCGTTCGGTACGTCTTCGGCTGGCGCTTCGGCTTCGCCGGCATTGCCTGTAAGGTCCTTGCGTATAGCGTCGAAGTCGGTAATCCAGTCGGCACCCGATTTTTGCTGCGACTGCATTTCGTCGCTTTGCTTTTCGGCATTGTCGTCGGCAACGGGCACGGGCTCGGGTATAATGGCAGGAGTTTCGGCTTTGGCCTCGGTTTTGGCCTTGTCTTCGGCTGGAGCAGGAGCCGGTGCCGCGGGCTTTTTCTGAGCCGGAGCAGCAGCGCTCTGCGATACAGAGTATACGCGTGCCGAAGCCTTCTTCACGATACGTGCCCGGCGCTTGGGAGCCGGTTTCTGGGCAGCGCCGAGAATGGCCTGCTCGTCGAGTATGCGGTAAATCAAGTCTTCCTGCGTGTCTGTGCTCTTGTATTTCAGGTTGAGTGCATCGGCAATTTCACGAACCTCCTGACTGCTTTTACCGTCAAGTTCGTCTTTACTGTAATTGGACATAGTCGTATTGAATTGTTGTAGATGAACCCCGCCGGCAAGTCGATGCCCCGGCAGAGGGTGTTTATGGAATAAACAAGAATTTTATTGTGATTGTAGATAACCCACGCGGAACGTGGATTTGGATTTTGTGCAAAGTTATAGGAAATAAATTTGCTGGGCAAGCCAAAACTGATTTTTTTTGAAAACGGCGCTTTGCTTCGTTTCGGTAGCTCCGACGCAAATTCGGAAACGTTGTAAAAATCGCCGGCCCCCGATTTTTTTTCAGGAAAGTTAAGAAAAAGTTAAGTAACAGCGTAAAATCAAGCCAGTTGCCCCCGAAGGGCCGCGTATACAAGTTTTTGGGGCTTTTGCCCGCGGTTGCGTTTATTTATTGGCATTTGACATAATTTCGCCTCCATTTTCTTGCCTTCGGCTAAAGTCCCGATATAGGGCATGTTAGCTTTTTCAATAAACCGCGGGGCGCGCCGGGCGTTTGCGTGCAAAGATAATTTTTCCCACTTTTGCAGTTGCGCATCCGCTGAAGCCAGCCCTCGCGCCGGCCCCGGAACTTGATATGTGCGTGTACGTGTAAATTCGAATGGAAATGCCCGACAACTTCATTGAAAAGTGGAACCGTTGCCTAGTCTTTATAAGCAACAACATCTCGTCCGATGCTTTCGAGACGTGGTTTAAGCCCATTGTGTTCGAAGGCGTCAAAAAACGGCAGGTAATACTGCGCGTACCGTCGAATTTCTTCCTCGAATACATAGAGGCGCATTTCATCCCCACGCTGCGCCGCGCCGTGGAGCGCGAGTTCGGCGAGGGCATTGGAGTGGCGTATAATGTAGTTGTCGACTCCGAAACCGGATTCGAGTTGAAGGGCATTGCTCCCGAAGAGCACGCCACGCCATCGGCCAATGTGCAGAACGTAAGTCCCACACTCGTCGAAGGCATAGCCGCAAAGGGAGCGCAGACCCTCGACAGCCGTCTTAATCCCAACCAGACTTTCGAAACATTCATTGAAGGCGATGCCAACAAGTTGCCGCGAAGCATAGGCAAGTCGATAGCCGACAAGCCCGGGCAGATGACCTTCAACCCGCTGTTCATTTACGGGCAGTCGGGAGTGGGGAAGACGC
The DNA here is from genome assembly GCA_963625145.1 of Bacteroidaceae bacterium. Classification (GTDB taxonomy): domain Bacteria; phylum Bacteroidota; class Bacteroidia; order Bacteroidales; family Bacteroidaceae; genus UBA6398. The sequence continues at coordinate 4,918 of CAVFSQ010000094.1, forward strand.
ATCTCGTCAACGCCATAGGCAACCGCGTGAAGGAAATGAACCCCGAAGCGCGCGTGCTCTATGTGTCGGCACACCTGTTCATGATACAGTACGGCGACGCATCGCGGCGCAATTCGCGCAACGACTTCATACACTTCTACCAAAGCATAGACGTGCTGATAATCGACGATATCCAGGAACTTTCGGGGGAATCGCGCAAAGGCACGCAGGAAGCGTTCTTCCATATATTCAATCATCTGCAGCAGACGCACCATCAGCTGATAATGACCAGTGACCGCCCGCCGGTGGAGCTTGACGACATCGAAGACCGACTGCTTACGCGCTTCAAATGGGGGCTTGTGGCCGAGCTGCAGAAGCCTGATGCAAAACTAGCCCGAAAGATTCTCGCAGCCAAAATACGGCAGAACGGACTATCATTCCCCAAAGAAGTGGTGGACTACATTGCCGAAAATGCCTCGGAGAACATACGCGACCTTGAAGGGGTGGTGAATGCCATACTCGCGTATTCCGTGGTTTACAACTCGGATATCGACATGGAGCTGGCCCGGCGCGTAGTGGCACGCTCGGTGAAGCAGAAGGGCCGCAACATTACGGTTGACAGGATAATGGATTGCGTGGGGAAATTCTACAATGTCAGCGCCAAGGAAATATGCTCGCCGTCGCGCAAGCAGTTCATAGCGCAGGCAAGGCAGGTGGCAATGTATCTTGCGCAGAAACATCTCGGAATGTCGTACGCACGCATAGGAAACTGCATAGGCAAGCGCGACCATTCCACAGTGCTGCACTCATGCAGCGTGGTGGAGCACCGCATCAATGCCGACAAGGCGTTCCGCAAAGACCTTGAAAACATAGAAGCTAGCCTTTTGTAGAAAACTCAAAAAGGCCACCCCGAGAGGGAAAACACAAAATTATCACCGCAGTAACATAAAAGCGTGAAAATTCTCTGCGCACAAAATAAAAATTCTTTGCGCATAGAAATAAAATTGTCTACGCATAAAAGAATAACCATGTGCCTTGGTTTTGAAAAAGGTGTGCTTTGCTTGCGTGCATGCTCAGCCGAAAACAGAACAACAACCCCAATGCTTGTTTTAAAAAGTTTTGCAGTTATCCTAAAGTAAAACGTAGTTGCGCGTTTCTGTAAAC
>CAVFSQ010000095.1:0-6052 GCA_963625145.1 Bacteroidaceae bacterium
CTGGAATACAATCGTAAATGCGTCCTCGGAGAGGGCGAACACAAGCGAGGATGTCTTTCATTCTTTTTCTTCAAGAAAAGTTTGTAGATTCAGACATTCTTTTGTTTCTTTGCATTGTTAGTTCCCGCCAAGCCTCTCAACGATGATCAAATGCGTGGGGCTTTTTTGTGGCCTCTATGTCAAGACAATATGCATTTCAACAAGCAATATACAACCGAGCAAGAGCAAATTTCCTTCTACGAATATAAACCATACTGATTTTCAATAGGTTGTAAGCGTCTGTCAACGATTAGACGATGTCGCGGGATAGGGAAAGATAAGCAAAAATAGGAATTGACTATTTTATGATTTCCCAATGACCGCCGAAACTACGCCGTCAATGTTGGCCCGTCTTCCACAGGGCCATGGGATGCGCTTTTACTCGCTCCACAATATCATTGTCGTCAAAGAGCAATCCTGGCGCATATTCCCTATGGTTGAATTTCTCCACATACTTCTTTTTTCTGTCAGTCAGTGCCAAGAGGTTTGCAAGGAACGACTTCACTTCGGCCTTTACTTGCTCAAAGTCGAAACATTCGGAGCGCCTGAGCACAGGAAGAAGTTGTGAACGGATTTGCGGGAAACGTATTTTGTCTATCTGAGGAAATTCCGTATAACTGATAGACGTTTCATTACTTTTTCGACTGGAGCCGACAGTGAGGTAGAATACTGTTGCTTTCCTCGGCAGGTCAAGTTCTTCCTTCTTGTTGCTGCCAACGTTGCAACAACTTGGATGTCCGCAAAGGATTACTATCCCCAACAGCCTCTGCAAGTTCACATAAAGTGAATATGCGTAGTCGGTATGCTATTCCAAATGTATCGGTCATTGATTTCTAAATTTGCGCAAAGATGGACATTTTTGAACAACTACGTGCAAAGATAGAAATATTTCTGCTTGGATTTAAGAATATTTACAAGTATTACTGGGAATTTCTCACAATCCCCAGCGTCGCTTTGCCGGTGTGAAGTTCAAGATTGGAAGGTTTGGTGTCAATGAGAGCTACCTGATTATCCAGGATGTTGTAGAAGGCAACGTGATACAGATGGTTGACAGGGTTGTGGAGGTTTTGAAGAGCAAGTACCTCTATTCTCCTATTCACTATGAGGGCATGGAACGAGTGGAACCATTGGAGATACCCGAGGATGGCTTGCGCGAGATTTTATACAACAGTGTTTGTCACAAAGAGTATATGGGTGCCCCCCAATCCTCGCGCTTTGTTTCTTCGGCGGTAATTCATATTTTTGCACTATGCTTTTCGACAACGATTTTCTCAAACAACTCCTGCAGCGCGCCGCAGACAGCGAGCGGCTGCGCATGAACTACGACCTGCGCACTACACCCGCCGACGGCAGCCAGCGCATGTTCAACGCCATGATGCCCGGCACCGAAGTGCCCGTGCACCGGCACGACGATACCGCCGAAACCGTGGTGTGCCTCGCGGGGCGCGTGGACGAGGTGATATACGAGCGCGGCGACGACGGGCAGCTGCACGAAACCAGCCGCATGCAGCTCTGCCCAGCCGAAGGGCGCTACGCATGCCAGATACCGCTCGGCGTGTGGCACACCGTGGAAGTGAAAGAACCCACCGTGATTTTCGAAGCCAAGGACGGGGCCTTCAAGCCCAGGCAGTAGTCGGCGGCATGCGGTTTTCGCACGCCGATAATCGCGGATATGTGTAAATTTGCCTTGCCAATAATCACGGATATGTGCAAATTTGCCTTGCCAATAATCACGGATATGTGCAAATTTGCCTTACCGATAATCGCGGATAGGTGTAAACTATTATATGGAAAGAAAGATTTACCGACAGCTTCTTGAGTGGAAAAACGAGCAAAACGGAGCGAGCGCACTGATGCTCAACGGTGCGCGGCGTGTGGGGAAAAGCTACATCGTGAGAAAATTTGCCGAGAATGAATACAAAAGCCATATCATTCTAGACTTCAACAAAATAGGGAACGATGTGAAGCAGCTTTTCGAAAACAATCTCGACAATCTCGACACGTTTTTCACATATCTCAGTTCGTATGCCAATGTCACCCTTCACCGGCGCAAATCGGTAATCGTATTCGACGAAGTGCAACTTTATCCGCGTGCCCGTGCTGCCATAAAGTATCTGGTGGAAGACGGACGCTATGACTACATCGAAACAGGATCGCTCGTGTCGATCAGAAAAAATGTGGAAAACATCATGATTCCTTCCGAAGAAGAGGAACTGCTGATGTATCCCATGGATTTCGAAGAGTTTCTGTGGGCTTTGGGCAATACCACACTCATGCCGCTCGTAAGGATGAATTTCGAAAAAAAGCATGAAATGGGGCAGGCTATGCACCGCAAGGCAATGGAGCTGTTCAGGCAATATATCATTGTGGGCGGAATGCCTCAGGCAGTGGCCAAATACGTGGAAAGCAGAGACTTCGTGAAGGTGGACCGCGTGAAGCGGCAGATTCTGGGGCTATACCGCAACGACATACAAAAATACGCCTCGCCCCATGCCGGCAAGGTTACCGGAATCTTCGACAACATACCCTCGCAACTTCAGAAACACGAAAAGAAATTCATGCTCAAGGCTATCACCGAAGGCGCGAGAATGAGAAACTATGAACCAGCCTTCTTCTGGCTTGCCGACGCAATGGTGGCAAACATGGCCTACAACACCATGGAACCGAGCATCGGGCTTGGCATGAATACCGACTGCAGTTCGCTGAAATGCTATATGGCCGACACGGGGCTGCTCATCAGTCATGCCTTCAACGAAAATGCCATTGCCGACGGGCAGCTTTACATGAAGCTACTCATCGGCAAACTGGAGTTCAACAGCGGAATGGTGACCGAAAACATCGTGGCACAGATGCTGCGCGCGGCAGGGCACCGGCTGTTTTTCTTCTCGAAATACAACAAGGAAAATGCCGAAGAGCGCATGGAGGTGGATTTCCTCATAGTAAAACGCGGCGCTACGGCGCGGCACAACATATCGCCCATAGAAGTGAAATCGTCCAGCCGCTATACGCTGTCGTCGCTAAGAAAATGTATGGCAAAATACGGCGGCAGCCTGTCAACGCCCTACGTGCTTCATGCCGCCGACCTGAAAACCGACGGAGACATAGTCTATCTGCCGCTCTACATGACACCGCTGCTGTAGGCCCTGGAATTCCATTTCCAGTTTGCAGCCAAAAGCATTATATTTGCATCTGCTAACACCACAGGCAATGAAAAGCGCTACGCCGTCAATGCAGCAGTTCGCTGAGATTCCCGAAACGGGCATCCCCGAAATCGACATAATGGTATGCACCATCGATGCCGGCATAGAGCGCGTGCCCGGCGTGCTGATGCCGCAGCAGCAGGGCGTGGGCTATGTGGTGGCCATGCAGTATACCGACAAGCGATACATCGAAGCCGTGCCCGACGAACTGCGGTTGCGCACCGACGTTACGCTGATAATAAACCCCGGGCGCGGGCTGTGCCGCAACCGCAACTGCGCACTCGAAGCCGCGCAGCGCGAACTGTTGCTCGTGGCCGACGACGACACGCGGCTGCGCCCCGAGGGAGTGGACGAACTGCGGCAGGCTTACGTCAAAAGGCCCGGGCTCGACATCGCCCTCGTGAGGATGGCCGACTACGAAGGTCGCATCTTCAAGACTTATCTCAGCGGCGAAGCCTCGCTCGGCGAAGCCATGGAAGGGGGATACTATGTCGCGTCGGTGGAGATGTCGATGAGACGCCGCGTGGCCGAAGCCGGACTGCGCTTCGACGAACGCTTCGGGCTGGGGGCAACGCATCTGTGCTGCGGCGAGGAAGCCGTGTTTCTGAAAGACGCGCAGGATGCCGGGATGAACATAGCCCTGCTGCCCGTTGACGTGGCGCGCACACAGTCGGCAACAACAGGGCGCCGCCTGGCAAGCGACGCGAAAGTGCAGATGTCGAAGGGAGCCGCGCTGTGCTACTGCGAAGGGCTGGGCCGCGCCGTGTGGCTGTGCCTCAGGGCAGCAGCGCGCGCCATGATAGTCGACAAGGCAAACCCGCTGCCAATAATGGCACGCATGGTGTGGGGCATGTGGTACGTGAAGCACACGCGAAAAAACAACGGCCCCGCCCACAATAAAACGGCCCGAAACGGGTTTTCTAAAGAAAGACTATAAAGGGAACCAGAAATGATACACGCTATATTGGCAGCCGGAGCTTTCGTCACAAGTCTGCTTGTGGGGCTCGCCGTCATACCCTTCATCTGGAGATTCTGCAAAAACCGCGGGCTCTACGACCTGCCCGACGCACGCAAGCGCCACCACACCGCCGTGCCGCGGCTGGGAGGCATAGCCTTCCTGCCGTCGATGGGATTCTCGTTCATCGTGGCCGTTGTGGCGCTGAGCCTATTCCGCGGCCGAGCCTCGAGCGTAAGCATCTCGAGCATCTATCTGCTCACCGGAGTGGTAACCGTTTATTGCGTGGGCGTGGTCGACGACATCTTCGGAGTGTCGGCACGCAAGAAATTCGTGGCGCAGATAGCCGGCGCATGCTTCCTGCTGGCGTCGAACCTTTACATCAACAACCTCTACGGCTTTTTGGGAATATGGCAGATACCCGCGTGGGTGGGAATGCCGCTGACGTTGTTTCTCGTGGTGTTCATCGACAACGCCATGAACCTCATCGACGGCATCGACGGCCTGTGCGCCGGGCTGGCAATGATAGCCCTGGCAGGCTTCGGAGTGATGTTCGCAAGGCTCGAGATGTGGGTGTTCTGCGTGATGATAGCCGGGCTGATAGGAGTGCTCGCCGCATATTGCTACTTCAACGTGTTCAGCAAGCGGCGCAAGATATTCATGGGCGACTCGGGAAGCCTCACCATAGGCTTCATCCTGGCCGTGCTCTTCACCAAGCTGTCGATGAACAACCCCCTCGTGATGGAATACGACGCGCAGCGCATGATGATGGCATACTCCATGCTGATAGTGCCGTGCTTCGACGTGGTGAGGGTAGTGCTCGTGAGGCTCAGGCAGCGCAAGCCCATCTTCTCGCCCGACCGCAACCACATACACCACAAACTCATGGACTGCGGCCTCTCGCCCCACCGCGCGCTGGCTGCCATACTGCTGCTGGCGCTGGCATACATAGTCCTCAACGGAGTGATGCTACATCTCGGCGTACAGCCCACCGTAGTGGTAGCCGCCGACATCGCGGCATACATAGCCTTCCACTGCGCGCTGCGAGCCAGGCACAAGGCTTGACAAAAATATATCTATTATTTGCAAGTAAAGAACTGTAACGTAAAGAAAAATATGGCATTGGCAATAGCATCGATACCCGTGTTGACCGGAGACGCGGCAAAAAACTTTGAAGCGCAGGCGCAGAAGTCATACGAAGACTTTCAGAACCGTAGCGAAGCCGAGAATGAAAAAGTGACCAAACGTTACGAAAAAGGCATGGCTATGGTGAGGCAAGTGCTGGCAAAATCACACATAGGCGAAAAATGAGCTTCCTTTTTGACAAGTGCTCTTTATACGACCTCACCAGTCCAGGCGATATGGCGGACTTTACGTGTGGTGACCATGACCTTGACGACTTCTTTACCAACGACTGCTTTGACTACGCCAGACAGTTGCTGGGGAAAAGCTATTGCTATAAATTGGATTCCGACCCAACTCAGGTAGTCTGCGCATTCACACTTGCCAATGCAGGAATCCGCGTTGACGATTTGCCCAATGCACGCAAGAAAAAAATCGAGACAGACATACATCATGTAAAGTCGTTGAAGGATTATCCTGCGGTTCTCATAGGGCGTTTGGCCGTGTCCATGAAATTCCACTCGCAGCATATAGGCAGCGATGCCCTGGAATATATCAAATACTGGTTCTTGGACCCGTTCAACAAAACCGGTTGCCGTTTTGTCATTGTAGACGCATACAACAATCGGCAGACTATATCGTTCTATGAGCGTAACGGTTTCAAGCCTGTATTCAGTACCGACGCCCAGGAAAAGGAATACCGGCACATACAGCCCGAAGTGACTTTGAACACACG
>CAVFSQ010000096.1:0-6019 GCA_963625145.1 Bacteroidaceae bacterium
CGAACACTTTTCATGTTGCAAATCGTGCTTCTTTAAGACTTCTCCGTCCCTTCACAAGCGACCGAGATTTTCGCAAAACTTCCCCCGGTTTTCTGAAAGTTTTTCCCGTTTGCCCTGCCCGTTTCCGATTCACACTGATGCTTGGCAGACAAATTTGTGTTGTGCGCAGATTCTTGCGGATTACGCATGGCGTTTTTGCGCTGTGCACTCACAATTTTTTTCTGAGCGCTAAGAATTTTTCTTTTATGCGCACAAAATTTTTGCGCTATGCGCAGAGAATTTTTCCGCTATGCGCATACAAATTTTCGGCTGTGCACACAGAGTTTTTCCGCTTGTGCCCGGCCGGCACATTACATCCCGAATTATTAGTAACTTTGCAGTGCAAAAGCTACACTGCGTTTATAATCCGCCATGCACGACAACCGCACCCGGAAGAAAATAAGCCAAGGACTGTGTGAAGCCGAAATAACAACGGCCCGCTTCGCACACGGCGACAACGTGCTCACGCCACCGCAGCGCAAACCATGGCTAAAACGCTACTTTGCCCGCCTTTCAAACCCCATAATAAAAATACTGCTCGCCGCAGCATGCCTTTCGATAGTCGTCGACTTCTTTCAAGGCCAGTATGCCGAGACAATAGGAATATTCTGCGCGGTGTTCGCCGCCACGGCCATAAGCCTGCGCTTTGAAGACAAGGCAACGCGCCGCTTCGAACGCATTGCCTCAACGGGCAACAGCAACTCGGTGAAGGTGGTGCGCCGCAGCAGCGTGTGCGAAATCGCGCGCCGACATGTGGTGGTGGGCGAAATAGTGCTGCTCGAGCCCGGCGACGAGATTCCCGCCGACGGAATACTGCTCGAGGCATACTCGCTCACGGTAGACGAATCGGCGCTTTCGGGCAATATAGCCGTGAAGAAAAGCGCCACGCCCGGCGACGACAGCCGCGTGCTACGCTCCACCTTTGTTGTGGAAGGAAATGCCACGATGCAGGTAACGGCCGTGGGCGACCAAACCGAAGCGGGAAAACTGGCACGGGAAGCCCGAGAATTCACGCCCGAAGACACACCGCTCAACAGGCAGATAAGACGCATTGCGGCGGTTATAAGCCGACTGTCGTTCATAGTGGCCCTGGCCGCATTCCTAATACTTACAGTCAAACAGCTCAACGGCATTAACTACAACGCCAGCGAAAACTGGATAAAGGTTCCCGACATTCTGCTGCGCAACTTCATGATGAGCGTGGCGCTGGTGGTGATGTCGATACCCGACGGGCTGCCCACAATAGTGGCGCTGGCGCTGGCGCTCAACATACGCCGCATGAACAAAAGCGGAACGGTGGTGAAAAACACGCACGCTTGCGAAACAATGGGCGCCGTAACTACAATCTGCACCGACACTGCCGGCAGCATAACGCAAAACACACTGCACGTTGCCGACATTAAGCACTACGGCACAAAGCACGACCTCTGCACGGCCATTGCCGTAAACTCCACGGCGCACATCGACCCGCAAAACAAGTACCACGGCATAGGCAACGCCATGGAATGCGCGCTGCTGCAGTGGATGGACAAGGAAGGCGAAGACTACCGGGCGCTGCGAGGCGAGGCAACCGTAGCCGGCCGCATTCCGTTCACGCCACAACGCCGCTATATGGCTACCATAGCCGACACCGGTGCCGGAAGATACCTTTTTGTAAAAGGGGCGCCCGAGACGGTACGCGACATGTGCGACATCGCCGCCGGCCAGCCCGACGATTTCGGGGAACTGCTGGAGAGCTTCCGCCGCAAAGCGCTCCACCCCATTGTCTTCGCCCGCAAGCGCCTGGAAACCGACGACCGCGACATAAATTCCATCATTGCCGTAGGCGGCCTGAAATACATGGGAATGGCTGCTTTGGGCGACCCCGTGCGGCCCGACATTCCCGAAACCGTGGCGCTCTGCCGCCGCGCCGGGATAAAGGTGAGAATCATAACCGGCGACGACTCGGCAACTGCCTTCGAAATTGCACGGCAAGCGGGAATATGGACAGATGCCGACGACAGGGAAAACGCACTTACGGGCAGGCAGTTCGCCATGCTCAGCGACGAAGAGGCCCTTCACCGCATACCGAAACTCAAAATACTCAGCCAAGCCAGCGCCGACGACCGCCAACGCCTGGTGAAACTCATGCAAAACCTCGGCGAAGTGGTGGCGCAGGCCGGAAGCGGCGGCGGCGACATTGCGGCAATCGAATCAGCCGACGTGGGCATAGCCACAACTACCGCAAGCGCCGCAGCAAAGCAGAAAGCCGACATCGAGCTTACCGAAGACTCGCTCTCAACCGTAGTGACGGCCGTGAAGTGGGGGCGCTCCATCTACCACGACATCCAGCGGTTTATAGTCTTCATACTCACCGTCAACATCACGGCAATGCTCACGGTGCTAGGCGGCGTAATAATCGGCACCGAAATACCGCTCACCGTAACACAGATGCTGTGGCTTAACATAGTGATGGAAATATTCGCCGCCCTGGCGCTGACAACACTGCCGCCCTCGGAAAGGGTAATGGCACGCAAGCCGCTGAAACTCACAAGCCGGGCAATGACAAAGCCTATGCTGCGCAACATCGCGGCCACAGCATTGGCTTTCACGGCAATACTGCTCGCAATGCTGGCTGTCACGGAATGGCAAATAGGGCTTCACGCCGGCGACGAAACGTTACGGGTGAAAAAACTCACAATATTCTTCACCGTTTTCGTATTCCTCAACTTCTGGAACCTGTTCAACATCCGGGCATTCGGCAGCCAAAATTTCGCATTCCACAAATTCTTCAAATGCTACGGAATGCTTATGGCAATAGTTTCGATACTCACCATACAGGCCCTGATAGTGGAATTCGGCGAAACGGCATTCCGCACCACGCACCTCAACTTCAGAATATGGGTGAGGATATTCTGCGCCACATCGCTCGCCTACATCATACCCGAAGCCGTGAGGGCCATGCGCAGGCGGGCAAAGGCAAGAAATATGAAAGGAAAAAACAACGTAAAAAAACAACAATGAAATGGCAGATTTAACTGGTATCAAAAACATCGTTTTCGATTTCGGAGGCGTTATAGTAGACCTCGACCGCGAACGCTGCATTGAAGCATTCGAGCGCCTGGGCATCAATGTGCGCGACGCTCTGGGGCAATATGCACAGAGCGGAGTTTTTTCGGGCATTGAAACCGGCGAACTCGACATTGAAGAATTCTGCGACGCATTGCGGCGCATTGCCGGACGCCCCGACATCCCCGACCGCAAAATCACCAACGCATGGAACGAATTCCTTGTGGGAATACCAAGCCAGCGGCTGGAATGCCTGGCACGGCTCACCGACAAGTTCCATCTATATATGCTCAGCAACACCAACCGCGTGCATTGGGCACTGGCCACAAACAATCTCTTCCTCTACCACGGGCGCACCGTTGACTGGTATTTCGAAAAGATTTTCCTGTCGTACAAGCTTGGCATCACCAAGCCCAACAAGCGCATGTACCAAACCGTGGTGAAGGAAACCGGAATAAAGCCCGGCGAAACACTGTATATCGACGACTGCGAGGAAAACTGCAACGCCGCCGCCAAAGAAGGGTTCAAGACATTCCATTCCGTAAAGGAAAGCGACTGGATGGAACTTTTCAAAAACATACAATAGCGATGAACATACTGCACGAAGGCGACCGGCGACCGCCCATCGCCTCAGCCGCTGCCGTAGGCTTTTTCGACGGAGTGCATTTCGGCCACCGCTTCCTGCTGGAGAATGTCAAGGCAATAGCGCGCGCCCGCAACCTCGCAACAATGGCCGTGACCTTCGCCCAACACCCGCTGGCCGTGTTGCATCCCGAGAGCACCCCGCCGCTTCTCTCCACTACCGACGAGCGCATAGCCCTGCTCGAAAACCAAGGCATCGACCTCTGCGCCGTGCTCGATTTCACAAAAGGGCTTTCAATGCTTTCGGCACGCGAATTCATGCTCGAATATCTCGTGCAGCGCCTCAACGTAAAGGCTCTGATAGTGGGCTACAACCACACCATAGGGCACGACAGCGACACCACATTCGAGCACTACCGCGAAACGGGCGAAAAGCTGGGCATCTGCGTGGTGCGTGCGGCCAAATATCTGCCGCCGTCGGGCGAGAACGTCAGTTCCACAAACATTCGCCGGGCCCTGGACGCAGGCAACGTGCGGCAGGCAGCCGCAATGCTGGGCCGCAGCTACACGCTGTCGGGCACAGTGGTTGAAGGCCGCCATGTGGGCACGCAGATAGGTTTCCCCACAGCCAATATCGACGTAAGCCGCACCGAAAAGATGATTCCCGCCGGCGGAGTATACGCCGCCCAGGCCTGCATAGGCAACGACACGCATACCGCAGTGGTGAACATAGGCACCCGGCCTACACTCAACAACGGCAACGACATTTCCGTGGAAGTGCATATCCCCGGCTTCAGCGGCAATCTCTACGGCCGGCAAATAAGCATAGCCTTCACAAGGCGCCTGCGCGACGAAAAACGTTTCGACAGCCTTGAAACGCTACGCGCCCAAATAGCCGCCGACACGGCCGAAGTAATGAAGATTACCGGATGAGCGGCATTGCCCGCGCATCTTCGCCAAAAAGCGACACGATGAGGCCGCGGGCGGCACTTTTCCTTAAAACCGGCATGCATATTTGTCAATAACGGCAGAAAAACGTACATTTGCAAAATATCATTGTTTCAACATCGTAATTAACCCACTTGTTTCTGCAAAACCCATCCATATGTCCCGAATATTGGCATTAAGGTTCTCGGCACTTGGCGACTTGGCCATGACCGTTCCCGTGATCCATTCGTTTGCAGAAAGCTTTCCCAACGATGAAGTTGTGGTGGTGTCGCGCGAGAAATGGAGCGCCCTTTTCAGCAATATGCCGGGCAACGTAAGGTTCTACGGCATCGACTTGCAGGAATACAACGGGCTGCGCGGGCTGGAGCGCCTTTACGGCGAACTGCGCCGCGAAGGAATAGACGCCGTGGCTGACCTTCACGATGTGCTACGCACAAAATATCTTGCAATGCGCTTCCGCATGGCGGGCATCCCGGTAGCGACCATCAACAAGGGGCGGCGCGAAAAGCGCGAACTGACGCGCGAAAAGCACAAGAAACTTGTGCAACTCAAGACTTCCACACAGCGCTACCACGAAGTTTTCGAAAAGCTCGGCTATAGCTTCGACCTTGATTTCCGCTCTGTCTTCGGCGACGACGAAGGCGATGTGGGCACACTGGCTTCGGTGATAGGCGCAAAAAACGAAAACGAATGGGTGGGCATTGCGCCCTTTGCCCAGCACGAAGGCAAAATCTATCCCGTGAAACTCATGGAGCATGTGGTTTCGCTGCTGTGCAAACACCCGCGGCGCAAAGTGTTCATCTTCGGCGGCGGTGCCGGCGAACAGCGCATAGCCGAAGAGTGGGAACGACGCTATCCAGCAGTTGTGTCGGTGGTGGGAAAAGGAAGGATGATTGACGAACTCGGCGTGATGAGCCGCATGGATATAATGCTAACCATGGACTCCGCCAATATGCACATGGCTTCGATAACAGGCGTAAAAGTTTTTTCCATTTGGGGAGCCACGCATCCCGCTGCCGGCTTCGGAGCCTGGCAGCAGACACCCGACAGCTATATCCAGACCAATATGGAATGCCGCCCCTGCTCCGTTTTCGGAAACCACAAATGCCGGCGCGGCGACTATGCATGCCTTTCGCACATAGACCCGAACCGCGTGGCCGAAAAACTTGAAACGGCCCTCGAAGCCCGTAAACTTTCAACACAAAGATGAAACTGTTTATTTTCAAGTTGCTTAGGGGCATAATCTATACACTTTCGCTGTTGCCGTTTTGGGCGGTATACGCGATAAGCGACTTTCTGTATGTGTTGGTTTACTATGTGGTGGGCTACCGCTGCAAAACAGTGAGAAAAAACCTGCGCCACTCCTTCCACGAAAAAAGCAAAGCCCAACTGCGCACCATAG
>CAVFSQ010000097.1:0-6016 GCA_963625145.1 Bacteroidaceae bacterium
TGCGTATACTGCGCACTTCGCTTTGGATTATAGGGCTTCTGACGCTGATAAGCGGCATTGTGGGCATAAGCAACATCATGCTCATCACCGTTAGGGAACGCACCCACGAATTCGGCATACGCAAAGCGCTCGGTGCACGTCCGTGTGCTATTCTGCGCAGCGTGATGGCCGAAAGCATCGTCATCACCACGGCATTCGGATACATAGGCATGCTGCTAGGACTGATAGCAACCGAATACCTCAACGCGGTAAGCGGAAACTCGAAAATCGACCTCGGAGCCGGATGGGAAATGAGCGTATTCCTCAACCCTACCGTTGACCTTGCCACATGCCTCGAAGCTCTGGCCGTGATGGTTGCGGCAGGCGTGACAGCAGGACTTGTTCCTGCGGCAAAGGCTGTAAAAGTAAAACCCATAGAAGCCCTCAGAGCAGAATAACATGAAGCTGAAAGAAATAAAAGGCACATTGCGCCAGGCATTCGACAGCGACCGCCTGGCCGAAGTGACAAGCACGATGACCGGCAACAAGTCACGCACTATGCTCACGGCCTTCGGCATATTCTGGGGAGTGTTCATGCTGGTGGTGCTGTTGGGCGGAGGTAAAGGCCTACAAAGCCTCATGCTCTCAAACTTCGGAGGAATGGCCAAGAATACCGGCTTCGTAGCTCCCGACAAAACCACAAAAGTCTATAAAGGCTATGCCAAAGGACGCGACTGGTACATGGACCGAAGCGATGTCGGAAGGCTGCGGAGCCATATCAAAAACATCAGGGACGTAGAGCCACTCATAATGCGCAACTCGCTTGTGGCAAAATACGGCAAACGCACCTACGGCATACAAGCGCTCAAGGGCATAACACCGGGATACTGCAACATCGAACTGCCGACAATGAAATACGGGCGTTTCATCAACTGGAACGACATTCACCAGCAGCGCAAAGCATGCGTCATAGGGCGGCGCGTGTTCGAGCAACTGTTTCCCGACGGCGGCAACCCCTGCGGGCAATTCATAAGCATCAACGGCATTTACTACGAAATAGTAGGCGTAGACATGCACAAAAGCAATATCGGCATAGGCGGGCAGCCCACGGAATCGGTGCAGATACCCTACACTGTGATGCAGCATATCTACAACACAGGCACCCGTATCGACGCTTTGGCATACACAGCCCGCAACGGCACCACCATAGCTTCGATTGAAGGCAAGGTGAAAAGCTGCCTCTGCAGCATTCACGACATTCACCCCGACGACAACAGCGCCATAATCTCGTTCAACGCCGAAGTGCTGTTTCAGATGTTCGACAACCTCTTCCGCGGCATAAACATCCTGGTGTGGCTCATAGGCGCCGGCACTGTGACGTGCGGATTGATAGGCGTAACAAACATCATGCTAGTGTCGATACGCGAGCGCACCTCCGAACTGGGCATACGCCGCGCAATAGGAGCAAAGCCGCGCGACATTCTGGTGCAGATTCTCGCCGAAAGCGAAATAATGACACTGCTTGCAGGCCTCTCGGGCATCGTAGCTGCTGTAGGCATTCTGTCTGTCGTGGAGCCGGTTATAAGGCAAAGCACCGGCACGCAGGCACAATTTCAAATTCCCTTCGGCATGGCGGCAATCATGGCAGCGTCACTTTGCCTGTTAGGACTAGCGGCCGGAGTGTTTCCCGCGCTGAGGGCCGTGGCCATAAAACCCGTCGAGGCAATAAGAGACGAATAGAAACCCATTCTTACAAAACCAATAAACTTACATACACAAATGAAACGCACAACACGTATCGTGGCAGCAGTGGCAATTACAGCAGTGGTGGCCGGCACTTTCGTCTACCTCTACCGGAAGTCGAAGCCCCGGACCGAAACCTACGCCGACATCAGCCGCACCACGGTGCTCAACGGCAGCATAGAGCCGCGCGACAAAGTGGAAATAAAACCGCAAATCAATGGCATCATATCCGAAATATACAAGCAGCCCGGGCAGCAAGTGGCAAGCGGCGACATCATTGCCAAAGTGAAGGTAATACCCGAAATGGAACAACTCAACTCGGCCGACGCCCGCGTGCGGCTGGCAGCCATCAACCTTGCACAGGCACAGCGCGACTTCGCCCGCTCGCAGAATCTATACCACAAAAAATACATCAGCACCGAAGACTACGAAAAATCGCAACAGGAACTGCTGAAAGCCCAGGAAGAAAGCCGCACGGCCGCCGATGCGCTGCAAATCGTAAAGGAAGGCGTGTCGAAAGCTGGCAGCGCCTACAGCACCACGCTCATACGCTCCACCACCGGCGGCATCCTGCTCGACATTCCCGTTAAGGCAGGCAACTCGGTTATTATGAGCAACACCATGAACGACGGCACCACTATCGCCACCGTAGCCGATATGGGCGACCTCATCTTCAAGGGCACCATCGACGAAACCGAGGTAGGAATGGTGAGCGCCGGCATGCCCATGACCATCACCGTGGGGGCACTGCCGGGCAAGACGTTCGCAGCACGTCTGGAATACATTTCGCCCGAAGTGAAAACGGGCACCGACGCCGGCAGCGCCAACCAGTTTGAAATCAAGGCCGCAGTGAAAGTGCCTGCGGGCATCACTCTGCGATCGGGCTACAGTGCCAATGCCGAAATAGAGCTGCAGAAGGCGCGTCACGCAGTGAGCGTGCCCGAAGCCTGCATAGAGTTCGAGGGCGACACGGCATACGTCTACGTGCTGACAGGCAGCAATCCGCAGACCTTCAAGCGGCAGCGCGTAACCACCGGACTGAGCGATGGCATGAAAATTGAAATAAAGCGCGGACTGCGCCGCGGCGACAAAGTGAGGGGCAACCTAATCACCGGCGAAGACGGGGCCGAGGGCGGAGATTGAAAACTTAAACCTGCCCCGCAGCATAAAAATCATTACTTTTGTAAAGACAAGACCACAAATACCATAATCAATGAACAAGGGATTTTGCATCAGTCTGCTCATACTTTGCGGTGTTTTCGGCATGGCTGCCCAAGTCGGGGCCGCGCGCGTGCCACGAAAGCCCCTGGCGGCTCGGGTAGGCATAGAACGCGGGCATAGCGACGGGAAAAGTAACTACACCACACCCGCAGGGCAGCGCTTCGTTTTTGCTGAAATAAAATATTTGGACGGAATACCACGCCTCACAGTGGGCGGCAAACCGCTTCTGCTGTTAAGCGGCGAACTGCACAACTCCACGTCATCTACATACGAGTCGCTTGCGGCAGCCTTGAAGACACTAAAGGCCATGAAGTTGAACTCCGTTGTCACCACTTTGACATGGGAGCAGTTGGAACCGGAAGAAGAAAAATTCGACTTTACAGTGGCCGACTACACCGTCCGTCTGGCTGAGCAATACGGCATGCGCATCGTGCTGGCGTGGTTCGGAACGTGGAAAAACGGAGAATCCTCATACGTTCCCATGTGGGTAAAGCGGAACACTGACAAATACTTTCATGCAAAAAAAGCCGACGGAACAAATTCATCCATAATCTCGCCCTTCTGCAAAGAAGCCTGCAAGGCCGATGCCAAAGCTTTCGCCACGCTGATGAAGCACATCAGGGAAACCGACTCGCTCGGACTTGTTTCTGCTGTGCAGGTGGAAAACGAAGTGGGGGTGTTCATGGACATGGACCACGGCAAGGAAGCTGCGAAAGCTCTTGCCGGCAATGTGCCGCAAACTCTTATGCACTATATGCTGGCACACAAGGAACAACTGACGGAACGTCTGCATCAACGGTGGAAAGAGAACGGGTACCAAAACGAAGGCACATGGACCGAAGTGTTCGGCGACAATTTCGACACACGGCAGTTCGTGATGAGCTATGCCTATACCACATACCTGGAAGAAGTGACACGGGCCGGAAAGAAAGCGCATCCGCTGGCAATGTATGCCAACTGCTGGCTGGCCGGTGATGACGAGCCTCCTGGAAGGTGGCCGTGCGGCGGTCCCGAACCGAAAGTGCTGGACATCTACAAGGCTTTCGCACCGTCGCTCGACTGGCTTTCGCCCGACATTTACGACAAGGATTTCCGCGCCATCTGCCGGGCGTACCACCGTGCCGACAATCCTCTCTTCATTCCCGAGACCAACCGCGAAATGGGACCGGCATATTATGCCTTTGCCCAGCACGATGCCATAGGATATTCTCCCTTTGCCATTGAAGACACGTACAACGACCCATATCTACTGGGGGAATACAATACGCTCGCCGAGTTGCTGCCCACCATTTCCGAATACCAGGGCACAAAACGGATGCACGGTTTCTTCAGGCAGAAAACTGATGCTCCCAACGATTCCGTTGAGCTGGCAATGGGCGACTACCTTCTGCGGGTGCATTACATCGCGGGAGAAAAACACTCTCACGGACTGATTGTGCAGACCGCCGACAACGAGTTTCTTGTGGCAGGAACGGGATGCTACATCACGCCATGGCCCGCCGACGGGAAACTGGAATGCCGGTTGGGATATGCCGAAGAAGTGGAATGGAAAAACGGAGAATGGCACACACGGCTGGTGCTGAACGGAGACCAAACTGCCCACCATTCCATGCTGTATGTACGCGGAAGAATGCCCAATGCCGACTACGACGAACTGGGATTCCACATTCCTGCTCCCTGGACCGACGTGTCGTCGCAGCGGATGTATTGGGAAAACTGGCAAAACCGCTACAAAGTTTCAGGCATATACCGCATCAAACTTTACACCTATCCGCGTTAGCGCCTGCCGGTTATTGCCCCCCAAGGCCGGGAGTGCTGGAGTATTTATTCAGATGGGGCCGTTGAGCGTCAGCTCAATGGGGCAATGGTCCGAGCCGTAGATATCGCTGCGTATGCCGGCTGCGGCAAGGCGCGGCACCAGGCTGTCGGTAATCAGAAAATAGTCTATGCGCCATCCGGCATTCCGCTCACGGGCGTGGAAACGGTAACTCCACCACGTATACGCTCCCTCGAGCCCGGGGTTCAGATGGCGGAACGTATCGGTGAAGCCGCTCTGCAGCAGCATGCCGAACTTCTGTCTCTCCTCGTCGGTGAAACCCGCATTGCGGCGGTTGCTGCGCGGGTTGCGGATGTCTATCTCGCAATGCGCCACATTCATGTCGCCGCACACCACCACGGGTTTCTCCCCGGCCAGCGCGGCAAGGTGGACGCGGAAGGCATCGTCCCACTCCATGCGCCAGCCCAGGCGCCGCAGCCCATCCTGCGAGTTGGGCGTATATACGTTCACCAGGTAAAAGCCGCCGAAGTCGAGGTTTATCACACGCCCTTCGTGGTCGAACTCCCCGATGCCCATACCCATGGTCACCCCAGCGGGCTCGCGCCGCGTGTAGACGGCTGTGCCCGAATAGCCGCGCTTCTCGGCTGAATTCCAATACGACGTGTATCCGGGAAAAGCCATGTCCAGTTGCCCCGGCTGCATCTTGGTTTCCTGCAGGCAGAAGACATCGGCATCCAAAGCCCTGAACACATCGGCAAAACCCTTTGCGGCACAGGCACGCAAACCGTTTACATTCCACGACACGAATTTCATAATGCTTCTATCTAAAAAATGGCTTTGGGTGCGAAAATAGCCAAAAACGGCGAAACAGCGCCTGCCTCGCGGCATTTAATGCGCCACGCCCGGCATTTCTGCCCGAAAAGGCGTATCTTTGTGCTGATTTCTACATATTCCACATGTGAAAATTCCATACTCAAAAAACATGCGCAAAAAGATATTCAAAAAGATATTGCTGTCGTGCCTCGCATTCCCCACAGCCGGTGCTCTGGCGCAGCCCGCGGTTTCGTTCAATACCGAAAGCACCGACCTGGGCGACATCGTGTGGAACTCTCCCAAGACTGCCGATTTCACCATAACCAACTCGGGCAGCGACCCGCTGAAAATACAGAAAGTGCTTGTCTCGTGCGACTGCCTCGTGCCCAGCTTCCCGCAAACCCCCATCGCTCCCGGCAGCACAGCGGCTATAGCTATCGACTTCAAGGCCGAAACGCTGGGCCACTTCACGAAACGCATAGC
>CAVFSQ010000098.1:0-5988 GCA_963625145.1 Bacteroidaceae bacterium
TCTACCCCGCCACGATATATGTAAAGGGCATTGACGTGCAGGGAATACTTATGGCCATAAGCGAAGTTATCTATAAGCAACTCAACCTCGACATAAAGAAACTTACGGTTACCACCGATGCCGGTATCTTTGAGAGCGAAATAACCATAAATCTCCACGACACCGATGACGTGAAGCAGATATGCACTTCGCTGCTTGGCATCAAAGGCATTGTAAAGGCAGTGAGAATAGGCTAGCCGGCGGCACAGAAAGCTACGGCAGGCGCAAATGCGGCACGGGGAAATCAAGCGTTTCCCCGTGCCGCATTGTTGTTTTGCAAGTCTTTTGTCTATTCTTTCGCCGAAAGCGGGTTCCAGCCCTGGGCCTTGAGTTCAAACTCGGCTCCGTCGCGGGTTACCAGCGTCTTTCCCGCCGAGGCAGTTGTGATGTTGCCCACCACATGCACGTCTTCCAGTTGCGACACCTTTGCATAGTCGGCAAGCGGCACGGTGAAAAGCAGTTCATAGTCTTCGCCGCCGTTAAGTGCCGCCGTTACCGGATTCATGCGGAACTCCTCGCACAGCGACGAAGTCTGATATTCAATGGGGAGTTTGTCTTCGTATATGCGGCATCCCATGTTGCTACACTCGCAGATATGCATAACTTCAGACGAAAGCCCGTCGGAAACGTCAATCATAGCTGTAGGGCGCAATCCAGCCGCACGCAACCTTTCAAGAATGTCGCGGCGTGCCTGCGGCTTAAGCTGGCGCTGTATCAGATATTCGTGCCCCGAGAAATCCGGCTGCTGCACTGCCAGCCACGACTCTGTAGTCTTGGCCTTCGCCGTCTGCTCCTGGAACACCTTTTTCTCGCGCTCCAGCAGTTGAAGGCCCATATATGCGGCACCGAGGTCGCCGCTGACACAAATCAAGTCGTTTTCGCGTGCGCCGCTGCGGTAAACCACATCGTTTGGCAGCGCACTGCCCACACACGTGATGGCAATGGCCAGGCCCGTATACGACGATGTCGTGTCGCCGCCTACGATGTCCACACCGTGAGCCTCGCATGCCGCACATATGCCGCTATAAAGTTCTTCGATGTTCTCGATGCAGAAACGGCTGCCTATTGCGATGTCAACAATCATCTGCTGCGGTGTGCCGTTCATGGCATAAATGTCCGAGATGTTTTCGATAGCAGCCTTATAGCCCAGGAACTTCAAGGGAACGTAGGTAAGGTCGAAATGCACGCCCTCCATAAGCATGTCGGAGGTAACCAATACCTGTTTGTCGCTGAATGCAAGCACGGCACAGTCGTCGCCTATGCCTTTGCAAGTGGACTCGTTCTTCTGGGTTATATCTTTTGCCAAACGCTTTATGAGCCCGAACTCGCCAAGCGTGGATATTTCAGTTCTTGACATATTCTGTTGGTTTTCGAAGTGTTTGTACAGGTCGAACCTGCACAAGGCACCGTTGTTAATCGTTTATCATGCGTTTAATCAGTTGCGACATTCTCGGTCCTACCGAAGCGGCTGCCGCCTGCACTTCTTCGTGCGACGTTTCGCCCGCAGCTCGCGAAGGCACATTGGTAATGACGCTTATGCCGAACACCTTCATTCCCTGGTGGCGCGCCACAATCACCTCAGGCACCGTGCTCATTCCCACGGCATCGGCACCCCACTGGCGGTACATACGGTACTCGGCCGGAGTTTCGTAAGTAGGCCCGGAGTTAGCCAGATATACGCCGTGCTGCAGTTTGATGCCGCATTCCCCTGCTATGCGGTCGGCTTTGGCAATGAGTTGGCGGTCGTATGCTTCGCTCATGTCGGGGAAACGCGGCCCGTACGGAAGGTTGCGCCCGCGCAGCGGATGCTCGGGCAGGAAGTTGATGTGGTCGGTAATTACCATAAGGTCGCCCGGGAAGAAATCGGGATTCGTGCCGCCAGCGGCATTGCTGACATACAGTGTAGTTATGCTGAGCGCGCCAAACACCCTGACGGGGAACGTCGTTTCCTTCATGGAATGCCCTTCGTAGTAATGGAAGCGGCCCTTCATGGCCACCACGGGCGTTTCGCCCAGACGGCCGAATATCAGTTTGCCGTCGTGCCCTTCAACTGTCGACACCGGGAAATTGGGAATTTCACAATAGTTCCATTCCTTTTCCACACGTATTTCCTCGGCAAGCGTTCCAAGGCCCGAGCCGAGGATTATAACCGTTGTGGCTTTGCCTTTAATGACTGGAGCCAGAAACTCCGCCGTTTCGTTTATTTTCTGCAACATAGTCCAAAACCATATCGTTAAACTCTTTTTCTCTACCGAACAGGAATTTCACCCTGACGGGAAGCGCATACAGGCACGAACGCAACCGGCTGCTCATGCCAGCGCCAAGGGCGAGCAGGCGGGCGCTGTCTTTCTCGGTTGTAATTATGGCCGCTCCGCCGGCCGCGCAACTCTCAAGTTGCCGGATATCGCCCGAGCCGAAGTTGTGATGGTCGCCGAAGGAAATGCACCGCACCGCGGCCACGCACCGCCTTACCTCGGCAAAGAATGCCTGCGGCTGCGCAATGCCTGCCACTGCAACGGCACTGCCGTAAATGCGCCCTATTTCCTCGAGCGGCATTGCCTTATTACTGAACACTGCATAAGGTGTGCCATATTCCATGGAAGTGAAAAACACTTTCTGATGTTCCTGCAATTTCATGCGTGCGGCAAAATCGCGGCACTGCAGCCCGGTTATGCCGGCGGGACACTTGCTTACCACTACGGCATCAGCGCGACGGCGTTGGCTAAAACCGTCGCGCAGCATTCCCGACGGCAGGAATGTGTCGCAGAACACCGGGCGGTTGTAATCGACGAGCAGCACATTGAAGCCTGCCGCCACATGGCGGTGCTGGAACGCATCGTCGAGCACAACGGCATCCACAGCCGGCACGACGTTGCCCTGCATGAGCCTTTCAATTGCCTCACAACGGTTGGCATCGACAGCTATAATTGTCTTGGGGAAATGCCGTTTTATCTGAAAGGGCTCGTCGCCAATATCGGCTGCCGTGGAAGCGGCCGAAGCCAGCACAAGGCCCTTTGTGCGCCGCCGGTATCCGCGACTCACCAAAGCCGGTTGGCAGATGCTCTGCAGCAGTCCCAATATGTGTTCCACATGCGGCGTCTTGCCGGTGCCGCCCACTGTGAGGTTTCCCACACATATCACGGGCATTGCAAAACTTCGGGATTTAAGCAGTCCCTTGTCGAAACACCAGTTGCGCACCGCCACTGCAGCGCCGTAGAGACACGACAGGGGCAGAAGCAGGAAGCGGAAAAACTGCAACGCCGCGCGCACCGTTTTATTTCACGACGGGATTGAACGGTATGCGAGCCTGCACGCGGTCGCGGGTATCGATGTTCTTAAGCAGCGACACGGCGGGATACAATTCTCCCAAATAGCTGCGCAGGCGTGCCTCAGCATACCCATCCATCTTCGATTCGAGCATTTCCTCCCACCATTCCTGCGCAACGGGATAGTGCGCAACGGAATATTTCTTCACTCCCGCACGCTTGGCGGCAATGGCAATTGCGTCGTCGAGATTTCCTAGTTTGTCTACAAGCTTAATGCCGAGCGCATCCTCACCGGTCCACACGCGGCCCTGGCCAATGCTGTCTACTTGCTGGACGGTCAGCTTGCGCCCTAGGGCCACACGCTTTGCAAACAGGTTGTAACCACGGTCGACATAGCTTTGCAGCATGGCCTTCTCCTCTTCGGTAAACGGCCGCGAAGTGGCAAAGAAGTCGGAATGCGCATTAGTCTTCACTCCGTCAAAACGCAGACCGAGCTTGTCTTTCATCAGTCCGCTCACATCGGGGAACATACCGAAGATTCCTATACTACCTGTGAGGGTTGTGGGTTCGGCCACCACATAATGCGCCGCGCTGCTCATGTAGTAGGCACCCGAAGCGGCCATATCGCCCATCGACACCACTACAGGTTTCTTGACGGCAAGTTTCTTGATGGCATTCCATATCTGTTCGGAAGCATACGCGCTGCCGCCGCCGGAATTGATGCGCAGCACCACGGCTTTCACGTCGTCCTCATCGGCGAGGTCGCGAAGGTCGGGAATTACCTTGTCGGCCACAATAGCACTGCCGTAGGCCAGTCCGCCTTCCTTGTTGCTCACAATGTCGCCGCAGGCATAGTAAACGGCAATCTCGTCGTCACCGCCATTCAGATCTTCGTCAACGGCAAGCGGAGCCAGAGCTTCAGGCTTCACGAAATGAATGTCGTCGATTTCGCTCTGGCCGGAAAGCTTGGCCACCTCAAGCAGAGCATCGTCCTCGTAAGCCAGACGGTCGACGAATTTCTCGGAAAGGGCCTCTTCGGCGGGACGCAGAGCCATATACTTGTCGGCCAAAGCTTCGAGTTTGCTTACAGGGATATTCCGCGAAGCCGAAACTTCCTTCTTTATATTGTTCCAAATGCCGGTGATATAGCATGTCACCTGCTCGCGGTTGGCTTCCGACATTTCGGTAGCGGTAAACGGTTCCACGGCGCTCTTGTAGGTGCCAACCTTTACCACCTGCATTTCAATGCCGAGCTTTTTGAGAAGGTCCTTGTAGAACATCACCTCTCCGCCCAAGCCGCGCCATTCCAGTTCGCCGATGGGATTTAGCATCACCTTCGATGCCGCCGAACATACGTAGTACGCGCCCTGAGTGTAAGTGCCGCCGTAGCTCAACACAAACTTGCCCGACTTGCGGAAATCGGCCAGCGCGCGGCGAAGTTCCTGCAGGCTTGCCGGATTGGCCGACACGGCATTTGCAACAACATATATGCCGTCGATATTCTTGTTGTCTTTGGCAACCTTTATGGCCCTCAGCATATCCTCAAGGCTGGGATTAATCTCGGACAACCCCAGCGAAGCCAAGGGAGTGGCATCGGAGCGCTCCGACAGCACTCCCTTCAGGTCGAGGCGAAGCACCGAATGCGAAGTAACCGACGGACGCGAAGACGAGCTCAGGGCTACCGACACAACGGTCACGCCCAACAGTATCGCGATTATGGAAATTGAGAGTAACACCCCTAGGGTGGAACTCAACACGTTCAAAAGAAACTTTTTCATACAATATATATATATTACTCTGCAAATTTAATGGTTTTGAACCAAAGCGCCACAACGACGCAAAACAAACTTCAACTGCACGGGCTATGCCGAAAAAGACGCCGAACGGATGCCGAAACCCTTAGGCACGGGGCGTTGATTTTCAACAGCGCAGAAAGCCCCCCGGAAAAAGACGCTTGGACTTTTGAAAAGCAAGCCACCTTTTAAATTATAAAGCACCTCGTTACACCGCTATGCGCATACAATTTTTCTTTTATGCGCACAGAATTTTAGCGCTGTGCGCATAGAATTTTCTGACAAGGCTTCGAGACGAACTTTGCTGCCAGTATGCCGAATAAACGAAGGATTCTGATTTGCTGCCCACGATTGGCAAAGGCACAAAAAATGGGCTGGAAAACTTATTTATCTTCTCAGACTAACAAGGCACCAGTCCACTAAGTACTAAATAAAACAAAAAAATTTATCTCTGTCGTCCTCCCGAAAGAGAACTTGTGACTTCTAATTCTTCAATAGCCATCCGCAACTGCATCTCCGCCGAAATCGGCCTCTTAATACAAAACGCTGTTTTTGGTTCATTTTCTGTCACAAAAGTAAGAATAATAGAAATAGTCACCAAACTTTTTGTCAAAAAAAATTGCCCTTTCGCGAAACTTTTTTGAAGTTTTTCTTTGTCGCCAAGCCTAAAAGTTCCGTTTTGTAACATTACTGTTCTATTTTTCAGTGATTTACCCCCCCCCCGCGATTTCTTTTTCACACTTTATACACTGCGGATTTTGTGCAATTCTAAGTGGCATTTTGGGTATCACTGCTTTTTTGACAACTCCAGCAAGCAAAAAGCAATATGCGCAAATCCTGCCGTCAGGTTTTTGCGGTTCGCATTTTTTGCGTAAGTTTGCAAAGTTGTG
>CAVFSQ010000099.1:0-5921 GCA_963625145.1 Bacteroidaceae bacterium
GGAAGCCTATTGCACCAAAAACCACAAGGCTATCTTTTTTTGCAAATACAAAGACAATATTAATCAGAAATTCGGCGTATTTTTGCACTTATGCCGCAAAAGAGACAAATAGTTTTCATAGTAAATCCTATTTCGGGGACGAAAGACAAGAAAAGCATCGTAACCGAAATCGACTCTCTGCTAGACAAACAGCAGTTCGACTACAAGGTGGAGATTACGCAGTATGCAGGCCATGCCCGTGAAATATCGCAAAAAGCAAAGCAACAAGGCGTTGACATTGTTGTAGCGGTTGGAGGCGACGGCACTGTCAATGAAGTTGCGTGCGAACTAATCGGAAGCCCAACTGCACTAGGCATAATTCCTTGCGGTTCGGGCGACGGACTGGCACGGCATCTGAAAATTCCTCTCAACATAAAGGGAGCGGTAAAAATTCTCAACACATGTTGCGTCCAGCCTCTTGACTACGCCACAGTCAACGGAACACCATTTTTTGTTACGTGCGGCATGGGGTTCGATGCATATGTAAGTTACAAGTTTGCCGAAGCGAAAACACGTGGCGTACTTACCTACCTTGAGCAGGCGCTTACCGAATGGCTTCGCTACAAGCCGGAAACCTACATTGTGGAAAATGGTAGCGGAACTGAGACATATAAGGCGTTTCTCATTACCTGCGCCAACACATCCGAATACGGGAACAACGCCTACATAGCCCCCAATGCTTCGATGAACGACGGAATGCTGGATGTTACCATCGTTGAGCCATTCAATGCCATAGAAGCGCCACAGTTGGCATTGCAGCTGTTCGCAAAGACGCTGCGCCCTGGAAGCCGCGTCAGAATGTTGCGCACCAGCAAGCTCACGGTAAAGCGCGAACACGACGGAGTAATACACTGCGACGGCGACCCCGTAAAAGCCGGAAAAGAACTGCATTTTGAAGTTGTGCACAATGGAATAAACATTGTAACAAATCCGGAAGCCGAAAATGAGAAGGTAAACATATTCCAAAACATTGCCAACCTCGCCGACGAGTTGCAACACCGCAGCAAACTGTTTGCAGAGCGCAACAATCCTATCAGCGTAATAAACAAATTGAGAGGCAAATGAACACGAGTGAGCAACACTCGTAAAAAGCTTATCGGCAAAATGCCAATATTTGCTATCTTTGCAGTAAATAATGCCGCAAAGGGAAATATAACGTTTTAACAACGCACCTAATTTACATGGAACATATACGCAATTTCTGTATCATAGCACACATCGACCACGGAAAGTCAACTTTGGCCGACAGACTACTTGAAAGAACGAAAACAATCAAGATCACTGAAGGGCAGATGCTTGACGACATGGATTTGGAACGCGAACGAGGCATAACCATCAAAAGCCATGCAATACAGATGCAATACGAATATAAGGGCGAAAAATATACGCTAAACCTTATTGACACCCCGGGGCATGTTGACTTCTCTTACGAAGTGAGCCGCTCGATTTCGGCATGCGAAGGAGCATTGCTGGTAGTCGATGCCACCCAGGGAGTTCAGGCGCAGACTATCTCGAACTTGTACATGGCCATAGAAAACGACCTCGAAATAATTCCAGTAATCAACAAATGCGATATGCCCAACGCCATGCCCGACAGGGTGGAAGACGAAATTGTCGACCTTATAGGGTGCGCGCGCGAAGACATCATACGCGCCTCGGCACGCACTGGTGTTGGCATTGACGAAATACTGGAAGCCATTGTAGAGCGCATTCCATGCCCTAAAGGTGACGAGAACGCGCCATTGCAGGCTTTAATATTCGACTCGGTATTCAACAGTTTCCGCGGCATCATTGCCTATTTCAAGATAGCAAACGGTTCGATTACCCAAGGCGACCACGTGGTGTTTGTAAATACAAAGCAAGACTACACTGCCGATGAGATTGGAGTGCTTGAAATGAACCTCGTGCCCAAAAAGACTCTACACTGCGGCGATGTGGGATACATCGTGAGCGGCATAAAAAACGCAACGGAAGTAAAGGTTGGTGACACAATAACCAAAGTAGACAATCCTTGCGCCAATGCAATCGCAGGATTTGAGGAAGTGAAGCCAATGGTTTTTGCCGGAGTCTACCCTATCGCGCCCGAAGACTTCGAAAACCTACGTTCATCGCTGGAAAAGCTACAACTGAACGATGCCTCGCTAACATTTTCCGCAGAAAGTTCGGTAGCGCTCGGATTTGGATTCCGATGCGGCTTCCTTGGACTTCTACACATGGAAATTGTACAGGAAAGGCTCGACCGGGAATTCAATATGGACGTAATTACCACCGTGCCCAACGTTTCGTATATGGTTTACGACCACCACGGTGAAGCAAAAGAAGTGCACAACCCGGCAAGCATGCCTGACGTGTCGGACATTGACCATGTTGAAGAGCCATATATACGTTCTACTATTATCACAGACACAGCATACATAGGTTCAATCATGACGCTCTGCCTCTCGAAACGAGGCGAACTCGTGAGCCAGAACTTCATTGCGGGAAACCGCGTAGAAATTAATTTCGACATGCCCCTAGGAGAAATTGTCATCGACTTCTACGACAAGCTCAAAAGCATTTCAAAAGGTTACGCCTCGTTTGATTACCATGCCATAGGATTTAGGCCGTCAAAACTAGTAAAACTTGACATTCTGCTTAACGGGCAACCGGTAGATGCTTTGTCGACACTTACGCATGCCGACAACGCAGTAACTTTCGGGCGGAAGATGTGCGAAAAACTGAAAGACCTGCTGCCGAGACAACAGTTCGACATTGCCATACAAGCCGCCATCGGAGCAAAAATCATAGCAAGAGAGACGGTAAAGCAGGTACGTAAAGATGTTACTGCCAAATGTTATGGCGGCGACATATCGCGAAAGCGAAAACTGTTGGAAAAGCAGAAGAAAGGCAAAAAGCGCATGAAGCAGATAGGCAACGTACAAGTGCCGCAGAAAGCTTTCTTAGCCGTACTGAAACTCGACTGATTAAGAAGAAAACAACATAACAAAACAATACAATGTACAGAACAAAGACATGCGGAGAGCTTCGCATTAGCGATGCAGGGAGTGTGGTAACACTCGCAGGCTGGGTGCAGCGTATCAGAAAAATGGGCGTTCTCACATTCGTAGATCTTCGTGACCGTTACGGAATAACGCAATTAGTGTTCAACGAAAACGAAAACGCCGAACTTTTCGAAAGGGCAAACACGCTGGGACGTGAATTCGTAATACAGGCAACTGGAATCGTAAACGAAAGAAGTTCTAAAAACGACAAGATTCCTACTGGAGAAATCGAAATCAACGTAAGCGAGCTTAATGTATTGAACAAAAGTCTCGTACCACCGTTTACAATAGAAGACAACACCGATGGCGGCGATGATTTGAGGATGAAATACCGTTATCTGGACCTGCGGCGCACCACCGTAAGGCAAAATTTGGAATTGCGCCACAAGATGTGCATCGCCATAAGGCAATTTCTCGATTCAAAAGGATTCCTTGAAATAGAAACCCCGGTATTGGTAGGTTCCACACCCGAAGGAGCAAGAGACTTCGTAGTTCCTTCGCGCATGAATCCAGGCCAATTTTACGCGCTTCCACAAAGCCCGCAAACTTTGAAACAGCTTCTGATGGTTGCAGGCATTGACAAATACTTCCAAATAGTAAAATGTTTCCGCGACGAAGACCTTCGCGCTGACCGCCAGCCGGAATTCACGCAAATCGACTGCGAAATGAGTTTCGTGGAACAGGAAGACGTCATTGCCACATTCGAGGAAATGGCCAAATATTTGTTCAAAAATATACGCGGATACGACCTTGGTGAAAAACCATTCTTGCGGCTACCGTGGATTGACGCCATGAAACGCTTCGGAAGCGACAAGCCCGATATGCGTTTCGGTATGGAGTTCGTTGAACTTATAGACACATTCAAGGGCAAAGGCAATTTCGAAGTTTTCAACTCGGCAGAATACATCGGGGGCATCTGTGCAAAAGGATGTGCCACATACACCCGCAAACAGATTGACCAGCTGACTGATTTCGTGAGAAGTCCACAAATCGGCGCCAAAGGACTGGTATATGCCCGGATTAATGAAGACGGCAGCGTAAAGAGTTCAATTGACAAATTCTACACTCCCGAGATACTACAGGAGCTCAAAGCAAAGATGCAGGCTGAGCCTGGCGATCTCATACTAATCCTAAGCGGAGACAATGCGATGAAAACCCGCAAGCAGCTTGGCACTCTACGACTTGAAATGGGTGACCGCTTGGGACTAAGAGACAAGAACAATTTTGCATTGCTATGGGTTGTTGACTTCCCCATGTTCGAATGGAGCGATGAAGAAAACCGTTTGCTGGCAATGCACCATCCCTTCACAATGCCCAAGCCCGAAGATATCCCGATGCTTGACACCGAACCGCAAAAAGTGCGTGCCAACGCCTACGACATGGTATGCAACGGAGTTGAAGTAGGCGGCGGGTCTATACGTATACACGACAGCCAACTGCAAGCCAAGATATTCAAAGTTCTCGGCTTTACACAAGAACGGGCCCAACAGCAATTCGGATTCCTAATGAATGCATTCAAATACGGAGCCCCGCCTCACGGAGGATTGGCTTACGGCCTGGACCGCTGGGTATCACTTTTTGCCGGGCTTGACAGTATACGCGACTGCATAGCCTTCCCCAAAAACAATTCCGGGCGTGACGTGATGCTTGACGCCCCGTCAAAACTCGACCAGTCACAACTTGACGAACTCAAAATTAAAATAGCGGATATAGCAAATCGCTAAACATTCGTTGGACAAAGAACCGAGTAGGAGGCAGATGCTCTAATGATTAGCATTTGCCTCCTATTTTTGCATTTACCGAGCATCTTGTTAAAAAAGGAAGGCACATAATTCTCGCGCTGTGCGCAAAGAATTTTTCTTCTATGCGTACAAAATTTTTCTTTTATGCGCAGACAATTTTTGCGACAAGGCTTTCCGTGAAATTTACAACCGTTGCAGTTGAAAAACGAGGACGAACGGCGCGGTCGCTACCCTGGAGATAATCGGGAAGGTCATTGATGAATTTACTCCAAAATCAGCACCCATCCTTTCTTGGCTTTCACGGGGATGGCTTCGTTCAAACCGAACGAGCGCTGTTTCTGGAAGCGCACAATTTCCGGTGCATACAGTTTCGCTTTCCCGGCACTTAGCTTCAGTTTCTTCCAGTCAAACTGCAATTTCACCTCACAATCTTTATTTCCGAAATTACCTATAGCAATCATCACCTTTCCCTTTTTCACGAAAGCCGTAGCCTTCACATCTTCTTGCGTGATGACGCTTACGGGACAGGCTTCATCCCAATAGCCCGACATCCGGGCATCTTCAATGCCGAACTCTTTCCATGTCTTCCACATGGGCGCCGGATCGCTACCGTAACTATGCCGTCCCGTAGCTCCATAAACAGCTCCCAGATAAGGATTTCCCCCATCCTGAAGCATCTCGCTCATAGGGCCGAAAGGTATGCCGGAAAAAGTAACGAACCACTCATCGGACGACATTTCATTGTATTTAAAACTTTCACCGAACCACAGGCGATCAAGATAAGGGAAGAAATCCGTATATTGGTTGGCCGGACCTACAGAATAGGCCGTATTGGAATGCAAATCCACCAATGCCCCAGGATTGTAGTGCATCAATATTTTCCGTATCCTTTTCATAACGTTCCTGTCAAAGGCCACATCGTCCATATAAAGCCCGTCCAACTTATAGTTGCGCATCATCCAGTCAAGACCCTCAAGATAATAGTTTATCCAGCGCGAAAAGCCCGTCTGCACAAATGCCGCATCAGCAGTCTGCCCATCTTGTAAGGAAACATACCAGGCAGGACGGTAGTCTTCAATCAGATGTTCACACAACCATG
>CAVFSQ010000100.1:0-5866 GCA_963625145.1 Bacteroidaceae bacterium
GTGAAACATGGCGCTGCGACTATTGCACGTGTTGGTGTTTGAATGCTTTTCATAGACGCAGCGTACCCGCTTTCCAAATATTACGAAAATTCTAAGCCTTCTCCCAAAAAATAACAGGAACTTTTCGTGTTTTTTGTCGGTAAGTGTTTTCAGTGTGAATAATAAAAATGCATGGAAAAGTATAATTCCGAGCGGTGAAGGTGTGTGAAAGGGTAAAAGTGTGATTTTGTGATTTTTGTTTTCTCCCACGTTTAGGCTGGGGGTAGGGGCTTACGATATTTCCTCCCATCCGGGTGCGGTGCGGCGCATGCGCCTCAGTTGCTGCCACAGCAGGTCGTTGTGCGAGTGGTTGTGTGCGGGGTCGGCGTCGATGACGTCGTGGGCCATGCAGCGTGCTTCCTCGAGCAGTCGTCCGTCGAGGGCAAGGTCGGCTATCTTGAGGTTGAAGGGCAGTCCGCTCTGCAGTGTGCCCTGCAGGTCGCCGGGGCCGCGTAGTTTGAGGTCTTCTTCGGCTATGCGGAAGCCGTCGCAGGTGGCAGTCATGATGTCGATGCGGCGGCGCGTGTCGCCAATGAGTTTTTCGGGGGTTACCAGGAAGCAGTATGCCTGTTCGGCGCTGCGCCCCACGCGCCCTCGCAGCTGGTGCAGCTGGGCAAGTCCGAACCTTTGTGCTTCTTCTATCACCATCACGGTGGCCCGCGGCACGTTTACTCCCACTTCTATCACGGTTGTGGCCACAAGGATGTCGGTGTTGCCGTCGGCGAAGCGCTGCATCACGGCTGCCTTGTCGCCGGGCGGCATTTGGCCGTGGATGTATTCCACGCGGCGCTGCGGGAAGGCGTTGCAGAGGGTTTCGTATCCCCGCTCGAGGTCGCGCAGGCCGGTCTTTTCGTTTTCCTTTATCAGCGGGTAGACGCAGTATGCCTGGTGCCCAGCAGCCAGCTGGCTTTCGATGAAGCGGTAGAGGGCTGCGCGCTGCGGGGCTTCCACCTTCATTGTGGTCACGGGGCGCCGCCCGGGTGGCAGCTGGTCGAGCACCGAGACGTTTAGGTCGCCGTACACTGTCATGGCCAGTGTGCGCGGTATCGGCGTTGCCGTCATCACCAGTATGTGGGGCGGTGCTGGGCTTTTGGTCCACAGGCGTGCCCGCTGTGCCACGCCGAAGCGGTGCTGCTCGTCGATTACTGCCAGGCCTAGCCGCGCGAATTCCACGCTGTCTTCTATCACGGCATGTGTGCCTATGAGTATGTGTGTCTCGCCCGAAGCGGTGCCTTCGAGCACGGCGCGGCGTTGCCGCCCCTTCACCGACGACGTTAGCAGGTCGACGCGCACTGGCATGCCTTCGAGCATGGCGCCTATGCTTTCGCGGTGCTGCGCGGCGAGTATTTCGGTGGGGGCCATGAGCACTGCCTGGCGCCCGTTGTCCACGGCCATGAGCATGGCCATGAGTGCCACTATGGTCTTGCCACTGCCCACGTCACCCTGCAGCAGTCGGTTCATCTGCCGCCCGCTGCCCACGTCGGAGCGTATCTCGCGCAGCACTCGCTTTTGGGCGTCGGTGAGTCCGAAGGGCAGATGGTATTTGTAGAACGTGAGGAAGGTGCTGCCGATCTTGGTGAAAGTCTGTCCGGCGGCGCGTTCCTGCCGCCGCCGCGCGTAGTCGAGTATGCCGAGTTGCGTGTAGAAGAGTTCTTCGAATTTCAGTCTTCGGCGTGCCTGCTCAAGGGCTTCGCGGCTTGCGGGGGCGTGTATGGTTTCAAGGGCCTGGCTGCGCGTGCATAGTCCGGCTTTCTGTACGATGTACGGGGGTAGCGTCTCGGGTATGGCTGCGCGTGTCTGCGCCAGTGCTGCGGCTATGAGCTTCTCCATGCTATTCGACGTCAGTCCTGCGCGCTTCATGCGCTCGGTGGTGCGGTAGAGCGATGCGAAGGGTACCAGCTGCCCACCGGGCTCCTCGAGTTCGGGGTGGGCTATCGACCAGCGGCCTCCGTAGAGGTGGGGCTGCCCCATGACGGTGTATTCTGTGCCGGGGCGGTAGAGCTTCTGCACATAGGCGATGCCGGCGAACCATACCAGTTCCATCACTCCGGCGCCGTCGCTGAAGAGGGCTTTCAGCCGCCGCCCGCGCCCTTCGCCTTCGGTTTCGTAGTACTGTATCTTGCCGCGTATCTGCACGTATTGCATGCCTTCGCGCAGCTGGCTGATGTGGCACACGAGGCTGCGGTCGATGTACCGGTAGGGGTATACGCCCAGCAGGTCTTCCACGGTGCGTACCGACAGTTCGGCGGCGAGCAACTCGGCTCGCCGCGGTCCCACGCCCTTGAGGTATTGCAGGTCTTGTGTCAGCAGCATACTTGTTATAGCCTCTCTTTCCCTCTTATGCTTTTTCGGTCACGGTGCAGAGCATTCCGAGTGCCACTTCGCGTGCCTTCTGCGATCCTGCCGTGATTTCGGCTAGCTTGAGTGCGAAGTCTATGGCTGCCGCCGGTCCGCGCCCGGTAATGATGTTGCCGTCGTGTTCCACTCCGGCTCCCGTGCACGTGGCTCCGTGCAGTTTGTCCTCGAAGCCGGGGTAGCTGGTGGCGCGGCGTCCCTTCAGCAGTCCCAGTTCGCCGAGAATGTATGGTGCGGCGCATATTGCGGCTATGAGCTTCCCTTCGGCGGCACGCCGCTGTAGTGCGTCGCACAGTGTGGTGCTTTTTCTGAGGTTCAGCGCTCCGGGCATTCCTCCCGGCAGCACCACGAGGCGGCTTGTGTCGAGGTCGGTGTCCTGCAGCATGCAGTCGCATGTCACGGCTATGCCGTGGGCTCCGTTGGCCTGGAGTGAGGCGTTTGCCGATACGGTGCTCACTTCGAGGCCTGCGCGGCGCAGTATGTCGGCGGTTGCTAGGGCTTCGATTTCCTCGAATCCGTCGGCCAAAATAATGTGTATCATTTCTTTTCCCTTTATAATGTTAAGATGTATGCGTGGCGGCCAGCGTGCGGCGCGGTGCCGTGCCGTTGCTGCCGTTGGTAGCGGTTACAAATGTAGTGTTTTTCGCCCTAATGCGGGGCGGAACTAAATTGAATCTTTGAGATTGACTATCTGCGTGTGGTTTCGCGTGAAGCGGTTGGCGCGCGACTTCTGCGGCGTGAAGGGAGAGAATGTGGCATCGTCGCTTATGGGCGAAACGACCTTACCGCCGCGGTACTGCCCCCATCGCTCCATGATGCGCTCCACGTAGTTGTAGGTCTCGCTGCCGGTGAGGTAGCCGTATTTCACCACGGGATCGTTGTAGTACTGCGGCTTGTCGAGGTTGCGTATGAAGAAGCGCACGTCGCTGTACGACATGGGCGACTTGCCGTGCTTCTGCGCGAGGTTCATGGCGTCGCGTATGTGGCGTGCCCCTCCGTTGTAGGCTGCGAGTGTGAAGCGTATGCGGTCGGTGCGGCTGCGTACGTCGCCGAATGAGTCGTAGAGGCGTTTGAGGTAGCGGCATGCGGCGTCGATGTTCTCGCGTGGGTCGAACACGTTGCCGAGCCCGAGGCTTGCTGCCGTAGCGGGCATTATCTGCATCAGTCCCCTGGCCCCGGCCCATGACACTGCCCGCGGGTCGAAGCCCGATTCCTGGTAGCACTGTGCGGCTATGAGTTTCCAGTCCCATCCCACGTGGCGGCTGCCGCTCATGAAGTAGGCGTCGTATTGCGATATTATGCCCTTGGCGCGCGACACGTAGGGTGCCCTCACATGGCGTTTCACCGTGACACTGCGTGTACTTCTGCCGCGCTGCTCGAAGCGTTGCCTGAGCTCGGGTGTGTACCACGCGTCGATGGCTTCGCGGAGCCCTGTCTGCGCTTTGCCTATGGCCCAGCCTATGGTGCTGCCATTGCTTCCCTTAGTTGTGGCACAGAGTGTGAGCCCTGCCTTTCTTGCGGTGGCTTCGTCGAGCGGCAGTATTATTATGTCGGCTTCTCCGGTTTTCAGGGCATCGAACAGTGATGCGGTGTCGGTCTTCGTTTCTA
Organism: Bacteroidaceae bacterium; assembly: GCA_963625145.1. Classification (GTDB taxonomy): domain Bacteria; phylum Bacteroidota; class Bacteroidia; order Bacteroidales; family Bacteroidaceae; genus UBA6398. The sequence continues at coordinate 4,003 of CAVFSQ010000100.1, forward strand.
TGCGCACGCCGATGCCCCGCCCCGCGGCAAAGTCGCAGAGCATTTCGTAGGCTGTTCCGGTGGCTTCGCCTCGGTATTCGTAGTAGGTGTCTTTGCCCCACATTGTTGCGGCTATGATTTCGCCCGACTCCTCGATGTCTTCAATGTCGAGGCATGCGCTTTTCGTGTGGGGCACCGTGTCGGTAGCGGTGCCGCCCTGCGGTGAGCGCCCCGTGCACGAGAAGAGCTGAAGCATGGCAATTGCTGCGGCGATGAATATAGTTGCGGTGCGAATCGGCATTTCGGGTGTGGTGTTTTCGCGTTTTTGTGCGCAAAGTTAGCATAAAAACTAGGGGCAATGTGCATAGTATTAAAAAAATAGCTACCTTTGCGCCCGCATCAAGCCATGCAAGATGCAAAAACATAAAGTCTAACAAGTTTTAATTTAACCCAAAACAAAATGGAAGAAAACAAAATCACTCCGCTCGAGAACTTCGACTGGGAAGCCTTTGAGAAGGGCATAGTAGTGTCGGAAGCCGAGAAGGAAAACGAAGAGAAGGCCTACGACCAGACGCTCAACAAATTGAATGAGCACGATGTCGTTGAAGGCAAAATCATCTCTCTTGACAAGCGTCAGGCTATTGTAGACATAGGCTACAAGAGCGACGGTGTGATTCCCGTAAGCGATTTCCGCTACAATCCCGACGTAAAGATAGGCGACGTAGTTGAAGTTTACATCGAAAGTCTGGAGGACAAGAAAGGCCAGCTTCTGCTTTCGCACAAGAAGGCACGCGCACTCAAGGCTTGGGACCGCGTGAATCAGGCTCTCGAGGCGAAGGAAGTTATACAGGGCTATATCAAGAGCCGCACCAAGGGTGGTATGATTGTGGACGTGTTCGGTATAGAGGCATTCCTCCCCGGCTCGCAGATCGACGTCAAGCCCATACGCGACTACGACGTGTTCGTTGGCAAGACAATGGAATTCCAGGTGGTGAAGATCAATCAGGAATACCGCAACGTGATAGTTTCGCACAAGGCTCTCATCGAAGCCGAACTCGAAGCACAGAAGAAGGAAATCATCAGCAAGTTGCAGAAGGGCCAGGTGCTCGAAGGCATCGTGAAGAACATCACCAGCTACGGTGTGTTTATCGACCTTGGCGGCGTAGACGGACTCATTCATATCACCGATCTTTCGTGGGGACGTGTGGGCGACCCGCACGACTTCGTGGAAATCGGCCAAAAACTCAATGTAGTTATCCTCGACTTCGACGACGAGAAGAAGCGCATCGCTCTCGGCTTGAAGCAGCTCACTCCGCATCCTTGGGATTCGCTCGATGCTAACCTCAAGGCTGGCGACCACGTGAAGGGCAAGGTAATCGTTATTGCCGACTACGGCGCATTCGTGGAAATCGCTCCGGGTGTGGAAGGACTCATCCACGTGAGCGAAATGAGCTGGAGTCAGCACCTGCGTTCGGCACAGGATTTCCTGAAGGTAGGCGACGAGGTGGAAGCTGTGATTCTTTCGCTCAACCGCGATGAACGCAAGATGTCGCTCGGTTTGAAGCAGCTCAAGGAAGACCCCTGGAAGGATATCGAGACACGCTACCCCATAAACAGCAAGCACACGGCAAAGGTGCGCAACTTCACCAACTTCGGTGTGTTTGTGGAACTCGAGGAAGGCATCGACGGACTTATCCACATCTCCGACCTTTCGTGGACAAAGAAGGTGAAGCATCCTTCTGAATTCACACAAATCGGTGCCGACATTGATGTGTGCGTTTTGGAAATCGACAAGGAAAACCGTCGTCTCAGCCTCGGCCACAAGCAGCTTGAGGAAAATCCTTGGGATGTGTTCGAGACAATATTCACCGTAGGCTCCGTGCAC
>CAVFSQ010000101.1:0-5857 GCA_963625145.1 Bacteroidaceae bacterium
GAATGCCGATGGCGATGGCAGGGTCGAGCCGGAATACATGGACAAGCAAATAGGCCACGCCTGGCATTATGATGAACTGCGCCGCAGCGCCTATAAATATTTCGCCGGGGCGGTGGGCTAGGATGCGGAAGTCGTCGGTGGTGAGCGTTAGGCCCATGGTGAGCATTATCACGCCCAGGATTACGGTCTGCGTGTTGCCCCTCACCCAGTCGAACAGGTGGGGCGCAAAAAACGTAACAACGGCAATGCCTATGATGAAGAATGATGTGTAGGTAGAGAGCCAGCGGCTGAGAGCCTTGAGTAAACTAACCATAACAGCCTTAGGGGTTTATTGTCGCGAAGGATCGGGCAGCTGCAGTTTGTCGATTCCTCCTGTAACGGGATTGAGCAGCACCTGCGTGTCCATCTTCTTGTTGAAAAGTTCGGCACCTAGGTGCTCCACGTTTCCGAACTGCCCCATGGGGAATGTTGCAGAAAGGTATTCCTTGTCGATGTCGAAAATCTTGACATCAACCTGCGAGGGCACATTGTAGCGCACGTCCATAACTTCCTTCTTTTTCTTGTCGGTAACCACGGGTTCGGGCACTGAGTGCTTGTCGGCGATGCTGATATACACGGGGGTACCGGCGAGGTTGCCGGCATCAAGCACCCCGAGGTTGCGTGAAAAGCGGAAGAGCACGTCCTTGGCGTCTTGGGTGGGAAGGTAAACAAAGTCGAAGCTGTGCGTTTCGGTGGTCTGCGTGCCCTTGAACATCTGCAGCAGGGCCGTTTCCTGAGTATTGAGGCTTGAAATCATAAGTTTCAGCTGCTCGCCGTCTTTTGGCATGTTGTCAGCCTCGCCCTTTGCCAACGCCGTGCGCGACTCGCGAATGTCGTAAATCTCTCCGGCGGTAAGCTCTGCCTGCTTCACAACGCTGCTGGCGGTGAGTATTTCCTGCGACATGAAATCGCGCGGATTGAGGTTGTTGTCGGTCACTACGGGTGCGGGGAGTTCGGGCACTGCTGCGGCAGTGGGTGCGTCAGCATTGATTGACAGCAGTATGCCATCGGCTGTGAGCCCTGCCAGCGGTGCTGACGTCTTGGGCGAAAGTTTTATGGTGAACATCTTCGTTTCGTCGGGCACGCCTTCGGTAAAAATTTTAATGCCGTTGATGGTCCATGTTGTTGACGCTTCGCGTGCAATGCCGTCGAGCCTAAGAAAGCGCGAGGCATAAGGGCGGAAGTCGCCGGGAATGTATTTCACGCATGTAGTCGTGACGCGCACCCGCAACTGCGTGCGCGGCAGGCAATAAGTTATGCCTTCGAGGGTGATGCCAGGATTGTAGGCAGTCACTTCTGTCTGCGCCGAAGCCCCGATGAAGGCCGCGGCAAGCATAATGCCGAATAAAAGCGCTTTGTTGGTTTTCATATAGTTGTATCTTTAGCTTTTAGGTTTATTCTGTGAGGAATTTTCCGCTTTCAGTATTCCGAAGGCTTCGGGTATACCGATTACGATGTCCGAGGCCGTGACGCTGTGTTCGCCCAGGCGGCGTGCAGCGCAGTCGCCCGCCAGTCCGTGCAGGTACACTCCCAGGCAGCATGCTTCGCGCGGCGCGTATCCCTGCACCAGCAGTCCCAGCAGTATGCCGGTGAGCACATCGCCGCTACCGGCAGTGGCCATGCCCGAGTTTCCGGTGGTATTGATGAGCGTGTGCCCTCCGGGAGTGTTGATGAAGGTGTGGTGGCCTTTCAGCACTATGTAGTGCTGGTACTTGGCTGCCATTTCGCGTGCTTTTGCGAGCATGGCGTAGCAGTCGGAGCCCGTTTCGGCCAGACGTGAGAATTCGCCGGGATGCGGCATGAGTATGGTGCCTGGGGGCAATTGTGCCAGCCACGAGCGGTGCTGCGCGAGTATATTGATTCCGTCGGCATCCACCACGAGGGGCACGTCGCAGTTTCGCGTCTGCTCGATGAATGCCTGCGCGGTGTCGTGGTACATACCTAGTCCGGGGCCTATTGCCACTGCCGCGTAAGGCACGGTGCTTTCGGCATGGGTAAAGCAGCGTGTGGCGCTGTCTACCGAAAGCACTGCTTCGGGCACTGCCAGCTGCATCACGGTGTCGTTACACTGCGGCACATGCACCGTAAGTTTCCCAGCTCCGCTACGCAGGCATGCCCTTGCTGCCAGCACACCGGCTCCCGCCATGCCGTAGCTTCCTGCCACGAGCAGTGCGTGGCCGAAGGTTCCCTTGTGACCCCATGGGTTGCGCGGGCGCAATGCTGCTCTTATATCGGGGAGTTCAAGGGTAGAATACGGCGTGTCGGCTTTCTCGCGGTATTCGCGGCTTAGGTTTATGCTCACCGTCACCACTTCGCCGGTGTAGCATGCCATGTCGGCCAGGAAGAAGGCGAGTTTCGGCAGCTCTACGGTGAGCGTGACGTCGGCGCGCACTATGTTGCGGCGCACGTTGTAGGAATTGTCTTCGCACATCAGCCCCGAGGGAATGTCGACAGCCACCACGCGTGCGGGCTGCGAGTTGATGTAGTTCACCAAAGCTGCGAAGCCGCCGCCCAAGGGCTTGTTAAGACCGGTGCCGAAGAGACCATCGACCACGATATCGGAGTCCGTTAGTTTCAGTGGCTCAAACTGCGAGGTTATTTCGATGAACTTCACCGTTTTTCTCGCACTCAATCTGCGGGCGTTTTTCTCGCAGTCGGGACTTACCTTTCCGGTGATGTTGAAGAAGTAGGCTTCCACGCCTACTCCCCGTTCGGCCAGCAGGCGGGCTATTGCCAGTGCGTCACCTCCGTTGTTACCGGGGCCGGCGAAGACTACTATGCGGTGGACGGTGCCGAAACGGGCCACGATTTCCGAGGCCATGGCTACGGCAGCGCGTTCCATAAGGTCGATCGAGTCGACGGGTTCGTGCCTAATGGTGTAGGCATCGAGCTCCTTAAGCTGCTTTGACGTCAATATCTTCATTTTTGCAAAAATAAGAAAATCGACACAATCTACTTTACCGTTTCAACCGAAATCTTGCCATTCTTGTTTGCTACGAGTTTCACGCGCTTCAGTCGGTGATTGGCGTGGTCATAGATGAGTTGCGGGTTGTAGGCACGGCCGTTGATGCGTATTTCGAAATGGAGGTGCTCAGTGGTAGCCCTGCCGGTGCGCCCAATGAGCGCTATGGTCTGCCCGACCTTCACCCTGTCGCCTGCCTTGACGAGGTTTTTCGAGTTGTGCGAATATAGGGTTTCGAGGCCCGATGCATGGCGTATGACGATGACGTTGCCGTAGCCGCCGTAGCGCTTCGCGAACCTCACTTTTCCGGCAAAGGCTGCCGTTATGGCGTCGTTAGGCTTCGTCTTGAGGTCCACTCCGCTGTGACGGCGCTTGCCTCCGTAGGGACTTATCACCTTGGCGCCCTTGAGCGGGTAGCACCATTCGCCGTCGCCGTATTCGGCAAAATTGATGGTTATGGTACTAGACTTGGCAAAAAGATCGGGAGTGGCGGCGCTCACCACGCCCTGCTCGCTGGCCGAGAGTTCGCGGTTGAGGTCTACTACGGCGTCTTCGTCTACCTCGGTTTCGCCGCTGCTACTTTCCACTTTCACGAAACGCCCGTTGTCGGTGAAGGTAAACAGCCGGCGGTAAAGTTTGTGCGACTTTATGGCCAGCAGCGTCTGCGGGTTCACATTGCAGCCGTTGACCATTATCTCGAACACGATCCGGGCTGTTTCGCCCTCGCCTCCCGCTATGGCTATGGTCTGCCCAGCCTTTACACGGTCGCCCACCTTAGCGATATTGCCCGAGTTGTTTCCGTAAACGGTTTCAAGCCCGTTGGAGTGACGCACCACAATAACGTTGCCGTAGCCGGGCAACTGGCGCGAAAGCCTTACCGTACCGTCGAACATCGCCTTCACGGCATCACCCTTGCGGGTGGTGATTTCGAGTCCGCGCGCAGTGGTTGCAGCCGTACCTACCGGCAGGGGGAAGGAATACTCGTTGTCCTTAAGCATCGAGAAATCTACTGAAAAGGATTTCGACTTGGCGAAAAGGCCCGGAGTGGCTATGTTTATCTGTTGCTTTTCGGCAGGAGTGAAATCGTGTGTTTCAGATATTGCCGACAGCAAGAGCATTGCCGACAGCGCAGTATAGACGAAAGCTCTCAGAGTTCCCATGACATTCATTTTATATATATGCCCGTGAAGATCCTTCCCGATGCCGTGCCGAGATGCCGTGCCGAAAAAAAACGTTCGCTGTTGGCGTAAGTGCATATTCCCGATATTTCTATATTTCCGGGCTGCAGCCCTGCCTGCACCAGTTGCATGGCATTGGCCCGCCAAAGGTCTATATGCCATTTGTCGCGGCGCACGGCAATCTGCTCCATATCGAATCCATTGGCAGCAAAGGCTTCGTACACCTCATCGCCCACTTCGAAGGCGCTGCAGGAAATCGACGGTCCAATTACGGCCCGCGTGCTGCCTGCGTGCAAGCCAGTGGAGCGTGCCAGTTCGCCTACGGCATTCTGTGCCACCCGCTGCAGCGTGCCGCGCCATCCGGCATGGATGGCAGCCACAGTGCCCGAAGCTTCGCAATAAAGCAACACAGGCACACAATCGGCGGTAGACACCCCAACACACAGGCGCGGAACAGTGGTGGCGATGTAGTCGTATCCCTCAAGGCATTCTTCCCTTTCTTTGGAAGCGAAACGCATAAGTTTTTCGTCCACGACAATGCCCTCGGCACCGTGCACCTGATGGGGAAAAACGATATTGTCTTCGGGCAGCTCCAGGCGGCATGCAAGGACCGCGCGGTTTCGGGCTATAGCCGCAGGGCTGTCGCCACAAAAGGGGTTGATGTTGAACATGCCGTATTTTTCGGTGCCGTATCCCCCTTGCCGCGTTGTGCTGAACGCAACTACGTTTTCAGACATTCCGTATTCAAGCAATTCGGGGGAAGCTGCCATCAGTCGTTAAAGCCTATTTCTTCGTCAGCGTCAATCTCCAAATCGAGTTCATCTTCGGCTTCTTCAAGACCGGGGAGCACGGCAGCCTCGCGACGGCGGTGCACAAGATGCTCGGTCTGCACGGCTTCAAGCTTGTTGCTCTCGCTGTTGAGTTCCTCCCACAACATGTCTTTCAGTTCATCAATACCCATGCCCGTCACCGAAGAGATATAAACCACTGGGGCTTCAATACCGACCTGAGGTTTTATCAGCTCTATTGTTTCGGCATCTACCGTGTCGCATTTCGTTATGGCCACCACGCGGTGCTTGTCAAGCATCTGCGGGTTGAACTGGCGCAGTTCGTTAAGCAGGATTTCATATTCTCGGTTGATGTCGTCGCAGTCAACGGGAATCATGAACAGCAGCAGCGAGTTGCGCTCAATGTGCCTTAGGAAGCGAAGCCCAAGCCCTTTGCCCTGACTGGCTCCCTCGATAATCCCCGGGATGTCGGCCATCACGAAAGACTTGTAGTCGCGGTAGTTTACTATTCCAAGGCTCGGTTCGAGAGTTGTGAATGGGTAATTTGCGATTTTGGGGCGCGCTGCCGACACTGTAGATATCAGCGTTGACTTTCCCGCGTTGGGGAAGCCTACCAACCCCACATCGGCAAGCAACTTAAGCTCCAGCACGACGTTTTTTTCCTCGGCTGGTTCTCCCGGCTGTGCGAAGCGCGGAGTCTGCCGTGTAGCGGTACGGAACTGCCAGTTACCCAAGCCCCCGCGGCCTCCCTTCAGAAGGCGCACAAGTTGCCCGTCGCTGGTTACGTCGGCTAGGTATTCGCCTGTATCGGCATCATACACCACCGTTCCACACGGCACATCAATGTAGCAATCCTCTCCGTCTTTGCCGTGCGAACAGTCCTTCATGCC
>CAVFSQ010000102.1:0-5644 GCA_963625145.1 Bacteroidaceae bacterium
CCTCTGGCAGCACTTCCTCCAGCTTCTTGTCGTAGCGTTCCAAGACTTCCTTTTCGAGTTTGTCGATATGGTTAAATATGGGCTCGCGGTCTTCAATGGGAGTATTCTCGATGCTGGCCTTGAGTTCGGAGATTTTGTCCTTGATGTCGTTGGAAGAGTTTTGTATGATGCCTTTAAGTTCGTTGGTCTTGGCACGCAGTGCATCGTTGTCGAGAGCCTGTATTGCCGGCTCGGCTTTTTTGATTTTCTCCACCCAGGGCTGTATTTCCCTCATGTCGCGGGTAGATTTGTTGCCGAATATTTTGCTTAATAGTTTATTGATATCCATTTTTATAATTCCTTTTGTAATACATTTGTTTGTAGCCTGAAGCCAAAGAGTCATTTCACTCCCTCGAGCGGAGCTGCGGCACAGGCATTCGGGGCTCTGATGCGCATGCACGCGGCAAGTGTGGGCGCAATGCGTTCAACGCTCACAGGCGAGGTGATACGTTGTGGCGATATATTGTATCCGTAGATGAATATGGGAAAATTGACATACGCCTCACTGCAATAGACTTGTTCGCGGGTGTTGTCGTTCACAAGGTTCCAGCCCGGAGCTATTTCAAGCAAGATGTCGCCGGAGCACTTCGGGTTGTAGCCGTTGCGTATCTTGCTTATGCCGGGAGTCCATGCGCCGAGTTGCAGGCGCGACGAAGTGTAGACATCCTTGATGCCGGATATGTCGATAAGGAAAGCTTCGCAATGCTGCAGTATGAGCGACATGCTGAGCTGCTTCTCCTCAATGAGCTTGTGATTGAGATAAATCTCCGCTCCGTGGCAGGCTTCCACGTATTGCCCCTGGCCGAAAAGGGCCACAAGATACATATTGAGCAACGCCGAAGTGCGGCTTATATTGAAAGTGCCGCTGGGGATGCGGTATTTGTCGAGGTTGACTGCCGCCGTATTCGAATAGCCCGTTGAAGTGATTACAAACAAGGCTCCCGCAACGCCGGTTTTCTTTTCCACCGCATTTATTATGCTGCCCAGCGCCTGGTCTATCCTCACATATGTATCCTGCAATTCCATGGGGCTTTCCGACCCGGGAAGGTTGTTGTAATTGCCTGCATGCAGGGTAACTGAAAGGTAATCGGTTATTTCATCGTTTCCTATTTGTGTGCCACCGATGCATGCCAAAGCGGCGCGTGCCACCTCGTCGTTTACCGGAGCGCATTCCTTGAACTGATGGAAGCGCCCGGTGCCTTCGAACTTGTGGCTGAAAGGTTTCGACATGCCGCCCGAGAGGAAATAGTTGAAATTCCCAACCAAGTCGGAAGACGGTGTCCAGGCGTATTTCTTAAGTTTTTCGGGAAGGGAATTGCTTGAATTGAGCGAGCGCACCCATGCCGGCAGTTCGTTGCCGTAATAGGAAGTAGTGCACCAATACCCCGTGAGATTGTCAACCCAGAAAGCTCCATCGGCAGCATGGCCGGCTCCAAACATAGCCTCATCGCTGAACGGGGCTATAGCATAGGCTATAGCTTTGCCGGCAGTAGCCACTTTCAGCTCATCGCCTATCGTCGACACGGCAAGCCGCCGCGGCGAGCACTTGTCGAGAGTCATCACGCCTTCGAAGTCCTTGTCGTCGGCAGCCATTATAGGGCGCAGCGTCTCGCGGTCAAGCCACTGCACCCCCACCACTCCATTGTCATAGGGTGTGGCTCCCGATGCCAGCGTAGCCATTGCAGAAGCCCTGTCGAGGCGCGACGAAGGAAACTCGGCCTGAGTATATATGCGGCTTTTCTCGAGCAACTTGCGGAAGCCGTCGTCGCCATAAAGCGGGGCAAAAGCCTCCATATAGTCGGTGCGCAACTGGTCAATAGTGATGTTCACCACAAGACGCGGCAGGACAGGCAAAGCCTGCGCTTCGCCTGCTGTAAAATAAAGACTTGCCACAAGGGCAGTTATCATGCGCATCTTTTCCATTTTGCTTTGTGATGTAGATATACCTCAACTGCAGCTTGCAGCAGCAAAGATAATGCAAAACAATATATCGGCAGCGGTATTGACTGCGAAATGAACATCGACAATACTGCAAACAGCAAAATCAGTGCCAAGCACGCCAAGGGATACACATCATGCCAGCGTTTCAGTATTGCCATCACTCGGGGCACTATGCATATCAGAGGTATAGGATTGAATATCAACAGCAGCCAATTGGTATTGACCGTGGGATGCTCGGAAAAGAAGAAAAGCGTTGCAATGATGCATCCTGCCAGTCCATGCACTGCCATCAGCACAACGCTGAAAGGCCAAAAGATTTTTCCGGTGCGTATTTCTGCGGCACAAGCCACAACCGTGAGAGCAAGCAGCACTGCAAATGCCGCGACGGGAGACACAGGGAACCCATTTGCTTCTTTTTTCGATTTAATGGGATTGTAGACTTTTGCCTCGCCGCTGAGCAACGGTCGCCTGCTGCCGGTTTTGCCCACTATTGCCGCCTCGCCGAAACACTTCATAGTATAGAGTGGGGTAAACATTTTCTGGCGTTGGCTCACCGGAACATCGGCAGCATTGCCCAGCAGCAAGTCCTGGCCGAATTCCGACCATCGGTAGCCGCGCGTATAGCTGTGTATTATCTGCCTATAGCTTTCATGCGTGGTGTCGGGGCGATATTCCACATGCCCGTCCAGGCATTGTTCTATCTGGTCGCGGGCCCTTGTAGTGCAATTGTCATAGAGGAAATTGTAGCGGTAAGTCCAATTCTTTTGTTGTGCCGTAGCGAGAAGCGAGCGCCACAAGCGTAGTTTTTCGTTTGCGGAAAGGTTGAGCACATGTTCGTGCACAGCCGAGCCCCGCATGAGATATTCGGTTATAAAATCGTCGAAGGCGAACGCCGCCATACGGTAGTCGGTTTTCCCCAACACAAAGCGCCACACGAAATTCGGCGCTGCAAAATCGAACATGCCATAGTTGAACACGACATCGATACCGCCCTGTGTCTGCACTCTTATGGCCGTATGGCCGTAGAGCTCGTAGATGGCCGTCCCTGGTTCGCAAGTCATGAGACTCACCGTAAGCGTATCGCCGGCAACACCGAGGTTTTCGGCTACGGAAGCCCTGGCACTGGCAACAAAAGGCATGCCCAAGGCGAAAAACGCGATGGGCAACAATGTCTTGAGTATGCGTTGGGATATAGACAATTCCTTATTTCAGATTCTTGAGGGTTTCCTGGAGTGTTGCTATCTTGCTTTGCGTGTCGCTGAGCTTTTTGCGCTCCATTTCCACTACTTTTTCGGGGGCATGGGCGGTGAACTTTTCGTTCGACAACTTCTTCTCAATTTGTGCAAGGAATTTCTCAAGATGCTCGAGCTCGGCATTAGCCTTGGCGCGCTCAGCCTCAACATCGATGAGATTGCCCAGCGGAACAGCATATTCCACGGTTCCTACGATGAACGACGACGAAAGGGCGTCTTTCGCGCTCACCGTAGTTATTTCGCTCACCTTGGCCATTTTCTTAACAACGGGCACATAACTGTCGCCTACTGCGGCATTCACCACGTTCAGCTGCAGCTGCTCGCGCGGGGCGATGTTCTTTTCAGCCCTGACTGCGCGCACTCCGGCAACTATTTGCTTTACGGTTTCGATATCGTCGAGAATATTCTTGTCGCCTGCCGTATAGGACTCGGGCTCCACTACGCTGTACATTATGCTTTGGCCGTCGGTGCGCGGGGATATGTGCTGCCAGATTTCTTCGGTGATGAACGGCATGAACGGATGGAGCATCCGCACAAGCTTTTCGAAAACCGCGAGCGTGGCCTTGAATGTAGCCCCGTCGACGGGGTCGCCGTATGCCGGCTTTACCATTTCGAGATACCAGCCCGAGAATTCATCCCAAAACAGGTGATAGACTTCCATAAGCGCTTCGCTTATGCGGTATTTTGAGAACAGGTCGGCAAGCTCGGCTTCGCCTTTTCTCAAGCGGGCATTCATCCACTCGACTGCCACGCGTGCCGTGGGTGGCTGCGGGGCGCCGCCGTCGACGTTCCATCCCTCAACCAGGCGGAATGCGTTCCATATTTTGTTGCAGAAGTTGCGTCCCTGCTCGCAAAGTGTCTCGTCGAAAAGAATGTCGTTGCCGGCAGGAGCTGCGAGCATCATGCCCATTCTCACGCCATCGGCGCCGTATTCGTAGATAAGCTTCAAGGGGTCGGGCGAATTGCCGAGCGATTTCGACATTTTGCGGCCCAGCTTGTCGCGCACGATGCCGGTGAAATAAACATTACGGAAAGGCATCTTGCCTGCAAACTCATATCCTGCCATTATCATACGTGCCACCCAGAAGAATATGATGTCGGGGCCGGTCACTAGGTCGGCTGTGGGATAGTAATAGCTGAACTCGGCATTGCCTTCGGGCTGCAGTATGCCGTTAAAAAGCGAGATGGGCCACAGCCACGACGAGAACCACGTGTCGAGAGCCTCTTCGTCCTGGCGCAAGTCGGCAGCGCAGAGCGAGTCGTCACCGTTCTTTGCGCGTGCCAGGCTCACGGCCTCGTCTATGGTTTCGGCCACGACGAAGCCGCCCTTTGGCAAATAGTAGGCAGGTATGCGGTGGCCCCACCATAGCTGGCGGCTGATGCACCAGTCCTTTATATTCTCAAGCCAATGGCGATAGGTGTTCTTGTATTTTGCGGGGTAGAACTTTATCTCGTCGTTCATCACGGGCGGGAGGGCTATATCGGCAAAATGCTTCATCTTCAGGAACCACTGCATTGAAAGCTTCGGCTCGATAGCCACGTTAGTGCGCTCCGAGAAGCCCACCTTGTTGGTATAGTCTTCCACTTTTTCCATCAGTCCGGCGCTCTCGAGGTCTTGAGCTATCTGCCGGCGCACGTCGAAGCGGTCCATGCCGACATACATGCCGGCCGCCTCACTGATGGTTCCGTCGTCGTTAAAGATGTCGATGCTTTCGAGCCCGTGCTTTTCGCCCAGCATATAGTCGTTGGGGTCGTGGCAGGGAGTGACTTTCAGGCATCCGGTGCCGAACTCGGTATCCACGTATTCGTCTTCTATTACGGGAATCTCCCTGCCCACGAGAGGCACAATCACGCGCTTGCCCTTGAGCCAGGCATTCTTTTCATCGTTGGGATTGATGCACATTGCCGTGTCGCCCATAATTGTCTCGGGGCGTGTGGTGGCCACTACGGCATATTTCTTAGAGCCTTCGGGCTGCCCGGCAACGAAATAGCGCAGATAGTAGAGCTTGCTGTGCTCCTCTTTATAAATTACTTCCTCGTCGCTCAGGGCGGTCTGTGCCTTCGGATCCCAGTTCACCATTCTCACCCCGCGGTAGATGAGGCCCTTGTTGTAAAGGTCGACGAAAACTCGAATCACGCTTTGCGACCTAGTTTCGTCCATAGTAAACGCCGTGCGGTCCCAGTCGCACGAAGCTCCCAAGCGGCGCAACTGTTTCAGTATGATGCCGCCGTGCTCATCGGTCCACTCCCATGCGTGGCGCAGGAATTCTTCGCGCGTGAGGTCGGTTTTCTTTATTCCCTTCTCGGCCAGGCGTGCCACGACCTTAGCTTCAGTGGCAATCGAGGCGTGGTCGGTGCCCGGCACCCAGCAGGCATTCTTGCCCTCCATGCGTGCGCGGCGCACAAGTATA
>CAVFSQ010000103.1:0-5518 GCA_963625145.1 Bacteroidaceae bacterium
ATACTAAACGGCAGAATACTCACCCCCCAAGGATGGATAAGGGGCGGATCCGTGATAATTGACGGTAACAGAATCGTGGAAGTATCAAACAACGAGCTCCACATCGAAAGCGCACGGCTTTTCGACACTAAAGGATGTTATATTGTGCCCGGTGGCGTGGAAATTCACGTTCACGGTGGCGGCGGGCGCGACTTCATGGAAGGCACGGAAGACGCTTTCCGCACAGCGATAAACGCCCACATGTTCAACGGCACCACATCTATTCTGCCTACTCTCTCTTCGTCAACGATGCCCATGATAAGGGCCGCAGTAGAAACTACGGAGAAACTTATGGCGCAAAAGGATTCACCCGTTCTCGGCCTGCACCTTGAAGGCCCGTATTTCAACATGGAAATGGCCGGAGGGCAGTTGCCCGAAAACATTCTAAACCCCACACCTTCTGACTATAGTCCGCTGCTCGACTCGACAAACGTGATTAAACGCTGGGACGAAGCCCCCGAACTTCCGGGCACAATCGAGTTCGGCCGCACCTGCGTAGAGCACGGCGTACTGCCGTGCGTAGCCCACACACAGGCCAACTACCACGACGTGAGAAGCGCATACGAAGTGGGATTTACCCACGCCACACACTTCTACAACGCAATGCCAGGATTCCACAAAAACCACGAATACAAATACGAGGGAACAGTGGAAAGCGTATACCTCATCGATGACATGACCGTGGAAGTAATTGCCGACGGGAAGCACGTGCCACCCACTATACTGAACCTTGTATACAAGATAAAGGGTCCCGACCGCACAGCGCTCATTACCGACGCACTTGCCTGCGCCGCTAGCGACTCAACGACCGCTTTCGACCCACGCGTCATCATCGAAGACGGCGTTTGCAAACTTGCCGACCATTCGGCTCTCGCGGGAAGCATTGCCACCATGGACCGCCTGATACGCACCATGGTGCAAAGCGTGGGAATTCCTCTTGGCGACGCTTGCCGCATGGCAACAGAAACGCCCGCAAGAATAATTGGAGTAGACAAGCGGAAGGGAACTCTCGAAAAAGGAAAGGACGCCGACATAATGATGTTCGACCAAGACCTTAACCTGAAATGCGTCATCTCGATGGGACGCGTAATACGCAACGAGATAGAGTAAAGAAGACTTATTTAAAATACAGGCGCCGACAATCTACCGAATTGAGAGATTGCCGGCGCTTTCCGTTATTTTGCAGCGCGCGTGCTGAGCGTAAAGTTCTTGAATGAAACGAGCCGTTTGCCGTCTTGGAAAGCGATGGTGAATGCAGCTTCTCCATCCTTGAGCTTTGGCGAAGCAACCACATTTGCTGTGTATGACACTGCCTTGCCTGGAGTGAGGTTGGCAATTATCGCCGTGGGCGACACCACAATCCGCTTGACTTCTTTGCAAGACACCACCGGCGTGATATTGTAGAGCGTTTTGTCGCCCGTGTTGTGTATCTCAAACAAAATCTTTGCGTTTTCGCCGGCATCAATAACTTGATTGCGGTTCTCGTCAATGAAACGCACATTCTCAATCTTGAGGCCTTCGATGCTTGATGTATAAGAAGCCGAACGACCAGTGCCTACCGACGAAGAAGGCGTATCGCAACTGTCATCACATTCGTCAATGCCTTTGTCGGCATTGCGGTTATGCGCTTTGGTGACAGCATTGCCAACCACGGCGCCAACGGCCATGCCAAGAGCCGTTCCCGCATCGCTACCACGCGGCCCCCCCATAAGTCCGCCTATACTTGAACCGAACACCGAGCCAAGCATACCGCCGGTCATTGTTCCCTGCAACTGACGGTCGGTACATCCCGACAGAAGCATTGTTGCCGAACACACTACCACTAAAAGTCTGTTTGCTTTCATAATTTTCAACTTTCTACTATACCGCAAAATTAGCGCAAAAAGATTTACACCGTTTCTCCTTTGCACAAAAATCTTCAATCAATTGTTTTCTCTCTATTTCCGTTGACACAGATTGCAAGTAGATTCCACAACTTTTCACTTGGCACCGGAGCCTCCACTTCAACCGTCTTGTGCGATACAGGATGCTCGAAGGCCAGTTTCCGGGCCAGCAGCGATATGCTGCCGTCGGGATTGCTGCGCGAAGCGCCGTATTTAAGGTCGCCTTTTATAGGGCATCCCATGGCGGCCAGCTGGCAGCGGATCTGGTGATGCCGTCCAGTAAGCAGGTTAATCTCCAGCAGCCAATAGCGGTCGCTATGCGCAATCACACGGTAGTCAAGCGCCGCAAGTTTTGCATCTTTGGCACCGTCGCGGGCCACATAGGTTTTGTTGTTCTTGGCATTCCTAACAAGATACTGTTCCAAATGGTCGGCATCCTTAGGCGGGCGATTAGAAACTATAGCCCAATATGTCTTGTGTATTCTTTCCTTTTCGCGAAGCATTTCGTTGAGGCGCGACAATGCCTTGCTCGTGCGTGCGAAAATTACGAGCCCCATTGCCGGGCGGTCAAGACGGTGCACAACCCCTAGAAACACGTTTCCGGGCTTCGCGTACGCTTCCTTTATATACGACTTTACGTCTTCGCACAAAGTACGGTCGCCAGTCTGGTCGCCTTGAACTATTTCGCCTGCATCCTTGCTGACTATTATGATATGGTTGTCCTCGTAAACTACCTGCATATGCTTAAATATTGAAAGCAGGGCCGCAACGGTATTGCTCACCACTGCGGCCCTGCCATATATTCCTTAAAATTTTTTACATGTTCATACCGCCGTCAACCTGAACAACCTGTCCCGACACATAACTCGACATGTCGGAAGCCAGGAATGTGGCAACATTTGCAATGTCTTCCACCTGTCCGCCACGGCGAAGGGGAATCTTCTTTATCCAATCCTTGCGGATATCCTCGGGAAGGGCAGCAGTCATGGCCGTCTCAATGAATCCCGGAGCAATTGCATTGGCACGAATACCGCGCGAGCCCATCTCCTGGGCAACCGACTTAGCCAAAGCTATAAGACCAGCCTTGGAAGCTGCGTAATTGCTCTGACCCGCATTGCCGTGAACACCAACCACCGATGCCATGTTGATGATATTTCCCTTGCGCTGGCGCATCATGATAGGCGTGCAGGCATGAATGAAGTTGAAAGCCGATTTCAGGTTAACAGCAATAACAGCATCCCACTGCTGCTCGGACATGCGCATCATAAGACCATCCTTGGTAATGCCGGCATTGTTTACGAGAATGTCAATCGAGCCAAAGTCGTTCTTGATTTCATCCACAACTTTTGCCGTTTCCTCGAAATTCGCAGCGTTGGAAGCATATCCCTTGGCCTTTACCCCAAGAGCAGCAATTTCTTCTTCGGTTTTCTTACCGTTCTCGTCGATAACAAGGTCGGTGAATGCAATGTTTGCGCCTTCAGAGGCAAAACGAAGGGCAATGGCTTTGCCTATGCCGCGTGCCGCACCTGTAATAAGTGCGTTTTTTCCTGTCAATAATCCCATTTTGCTTATTATTTATATGTTCTGTCGTTAAAGTTCATCTCAGAGGCCCCATACCCAATGCGCGCCGCACAAGCCCGGCAACAATCGGGCGCGACACCGTTTCGCGCATTCCGTTGCCTAGACGGCCGTAAATGTAAGGCACTTCAAGCCCTTTCAAAGTATAATGTATAATGTCGCTCATGAGGCGGATGTCTTCTATTTGGAATTTACCGTTGTCGCATCCCTCCTTGAGTACGCTGTAGAAAACTTCCTGCTCGGCGGTATCAAACTGTTTCCTCACCTTCTCTACCATCCATATATTGCGGAAGAACTCAGCGCGAAGATTTCCATTCCTTACCACAGCTTCCTTAATAAGATTAAGATGCGTGTAAATGAGAAGTATCACCTTCTGTTCTGGTTCGATATCCATTGCCGCAACTTCGTCCATACGGTCGCTCAAGCGCTCTAGTTCAGTTTGTATCACGGCATAATAAATCTCTTCCTTATTCTTGAAATAAGTATAAAGAGTTCGACGGCCTTTCTGTGAAGCCTCGGCTATCATATTCATTGTTGTCGCTTCAAGGCCATTCTGTGCGAAAAGCTGACGGGCGACATCAACAAGTTTCTGACGTGTCTTTGCTACTGACATAGTTCTTTTTACAAGGTTTTGTGCAGTTCGCCGGAATTGCACGCCTCATTCCTTATGTGCAAATATAAGGCTTTTATGCCACATGCAGGTATGAAAGTACCATAAAACATGCAGAAAGGAACAATTTGGGCGAAAGAATTCTCATAACAGCAGAGAAAAATGACAAACAAAGAAAAAGGTGCACCCGCAAGCACACCTACCATCAATATTGTCCTAAACGTTTTAGAGAAAAAATATAAAAGGAAGTAAAGCTAAGTGTCTTTCCCTCAAAAAAGTTGCCTATCAAAACAGTCTTAGAATTCCGCCCAGAGAAACAATTGAGATATTTCAATGAAGTTATCCGTCTTCATTACCAAAAAGGTTATGGCGAAAAGAAAATCTCAAAATTATTGCCAGTAGATTATACGACCGCGTCAAGATGGATATCTATCTTTGCAAGGGAAAAAGCCTTGTGGCAATAATTCACACCCTCCCCGAATGGGCAAACCATAACATGCCGGCAATAATGAAAAGCCGTAGGCAATACGACAAATCCCATAAGGAGAGAGCGACAGACAACCTTCCAAAAACTACAAGCCTAAGATCTCTGTTTTTAAACAATAAATCTGTGTCGCATCACGCATAATCTTTCAATTATGCTTGCATGCGACACAGACTTTCCTGGAGTTCTGAAGTGCGTTGTCTAAACTTTAAGCGTATTGTTGTAATTATTGCGACTGTCTGAAAAATCCTGTCGTCGGTATAGTTTTTAGAGGTTAAATTTGTAACCTACACCGATCTGGAAAACGCTATTGGTGGCTTTAACATCGTCTTCTTTTGACACGTTAGTCAAACCGATGTTGTAGCGACCATCAATAACTATGCCGTTTTTGAATTCATACGATACGCCAACGGGAATTGAGAAGTCAACGGTGTTGCAGTCGTCCTTTATATCTACAGTTTTGTGCTTGCTCAGACCCTCAGCTGCATACTTGCCTGTTACATCATCTTTACTCTTTGCCGACAAAAGGAAACCGGGCTGAATACCTGCCTTGATTGCGAAACCTTTGAAGATGTAGAAGTTGGCAAGTATAGGTACATTCAAATAGCCAAGCGTAATATTGCCATTGTCTTCAATATACAATGTCTTGTCGCTGTATTCCAAACTTGCTCCTCTCTGAAAACCCTGTTGAGAGTAGATAAGGCCTGCAGTAATTGCGATCTTGCTAGCCACTTGATAGCCAGCTTCTACACCTACTGCAAATCCTGCTCGGTAGCTTGGCTTTGCTTCTAGGGTGCTGTTCAATCCTTCGAATTCGTACTCGTTTGTGAGATCATCACTAATAAGGTTCGTTGCATTGAAAAATACTTTCGGAGTCAACGAAAAGCTACCTACTTCCGACTGCGCGAAAGAATTTGCCGTTGC
>CAVFSQ010000104.1:0-5413 GCA_963625145.1 Bacteroidaceae bacterium
CATCTCGCCTCCTCTATGCTGATTTATAATATCAGTCCGAAAAAATTGAGTATTTGCTTCATTAAATCTTCCCTGTATGCTTTTTCAGTAACAGATTCAAACGGAAATCCCAGTACGACAGTCTTGTAATCCCCGCTCCACGCTACAGCGGCACTAAGATTGTTTTCTGTATACCGCATGATGGTGGCAGCCTGGTCATCAGCAGGCTCAATGCCATCGGGTGACTCTACTGCGTAACTTTTTTCGTTTAGAATGTTGTGGTATTTGAACTGCCCTGAAAAGAAGTCGAATTTTGATGTTACGCAACCGATGTCTCCATTGCGTGCAGCGCGACTGTTGCGCCATTTGTAATGGAGTGTGCCTTGTGCGAAATCGCGGTCTTCCTGCAGGGAAGGGGAAACCGGGTTGCACCAAAGGTCGCTTGCCACATACGCGCCCGAAACAAATATGTTTCCGCCTTGCTTGGTGTAGGCAATAATTGCCTGTTGCATCCTTTGGGGAAATGTCTTGAATGAAACAGGATAGTATCCTCCGTTTCCCATTTTGCATTGGCGTTGTTTTCCCAATATCAGGTCTACAACGGGGTAGTGGGCCATGTCGACTACGCTGTCTGCAATTGCGTCGGCGCTGCATGATACGAACGACAAGCCCGCGGCAAGTATTGCTTCGCCATGGCATGCGGGAAAGTCGAATGTGTTTCCGGCAATGAGTTTGTTTTCGTAGTTTCCGTAGCTGTCGCCGAAACCGCCCGAATCGTCATCGTGCCATGGTTCGCTGCGGTTGAAATTTTTCATGTCGCCTATATAGCTGAAATCTTTGATGTAGGGCACTCCGTGGTCTTCTTCGCAAAGAAATCCGGCCAATGCTGTGTCGGCAGGAGCCGGTGCCGTGAAATCAGTAGGTGCACTGACGCGGGTAAAATTGTTTACGACGAGCACGGCATTTTGTTTCGTGTTTTGTGATTTTGTAGAGGATGCGCTTTCGTTGCTTAGGGCTGCCGAAAGTATTTCCGACGGAAAACTTTCTCCTCCCCGGTTTACGGCAGTTACTTTGAAACTGCAAATTTTCCCCGCAGGAATGGTTGTCTGCCATGAAGTGCCTTTAACCTTTGTGCCGTTGTCGAAATCGGTATTTCCTACTCGGGTGTAAACTATATAATAGTCGGGCTCGGCGGTAGGTTCCAGCGAGTCGGTTGTGGCTCTCCACGACAAATCAATTTCCTGCGCGCCGGATGGCGCAAACTGGATGGCAAAATGTGTGACGGGCAAGGGTTGCACAACATACGGCTTTCCGTATTGCGATGCCATGAACTGCAGCATTCCTTTGTAGATTGCGCGGCTCACGGTAAAGCGGAAGCGTGGGTCCAGGCCATAGCGCATGTCGGCAAAGTTCTGGTGCGAGAGAAGTTCCAGAAGCATTGTCGGCACTTTTGGCTCCCAGGCTTCATAGTATGGTTTGTTCCATTTGCCGCGTCTTGACCATTGGGGCAGATAGAGTTTGCGTATGTCGTTCACAATGCTGCTTTGTATCAATTCACAAAGGTCGTGTGAAAGAAATTTTGATGAGCCGTTGTAGAATTTGCCGTCGTCTCCTTTGGTAGAATATATTGCCAGAGAGCCCACGGTGCGGTTGTCTTTGTAAGTGCCGGCATCGGTGTGGAATGCGAACGAGAGGTCTACAGGTATATTAAGCCCTTTTTCGTTTGGATTCACAGACGATCCGCCAGCCATGTAATTCACCCAAAGTCCGCGGTTAATGTAGTCGTCGGTGTAGTCGTCCTTTCCTTGGGTAGGGGAGTATACGGAGTCGGGAACTCCGGCCCACTGCATGTAGTAGCGGGCGCCTTCTGTATACCGGGGGTATGTGCTTGTAATTGTTGGGTAGTTGCGGTGACGTGTGTCGCTAGGCGAATTGTTGCGGGCAATATTGCCCATTCCGCCACCGAAGCGCACTGCATCGGCGGTTATGGCTTTCCCGCGTTTGCTTGAATGGTTGCTGAGTACAACTCTGTTTGCTTCACTGCATCCTGCGGCAAAGTTGAATGTGCCAAGGTATACCCAAGTTCCGCCGCCCATTGTCTGGTTTACGCTGAAACTTGTGGCGGAGCCGTTGTGGTATATAGTGTAAGAGGCATCTTCGGTAGAATTTTCTACGGTGTGGTAAGATACGTATACGGCATATTCGCCAGCTAGGTTTATTTGTGGGGTCCAACTGATGCTACTGGAGTCTTTGCCGGTTGTGGTGGCCGTAATGCGGTAGCTACCGTCAAGGAACGGGTTTTCGAAGTTCTTGTATGTGCCCCGGAGATGGGCAAAGCCTTTTTCCTGCCCATTGGCCCAGACTTCTTTGCCGTTGGTTTCTGTGTAGCGTGACCCGCGGTCAATGCCTTTGTCGTTGTCCACGATTATTTCCTCGCTTTGCGTGTCGCGTTCGCGCGGAATCAGAACATTGGCTCCGGCATTCTCGAGCATGGGCACGAGAAATGGCATCACGTAGCTGCGGGTATAGAGGTCTTCTACGGTCATGAACATTCTTGCCCGCTGCCATTCCCATCTTGTGAGCTTGGGCTCGTAGTAACGCCCGTGGCTGGGCCATATCACAATGTGCTTTTCCTGCAGTCCGCGGTCGGGGACGGAAATTTGCGAGACATTTGTCACTAGGGGCGTTTGGTTGGGACGAGTGAACTTTTCGGTTTTCGATTTCGCAGTGCGCAGTGCCAAGGGAACGTATTCGCTTATTTCGTGACCATCGGTGTATATTGCGGTTTTGTACTTGGAATATTCTTCGGGCAAAAAAGTATAAAGTTTTGAGTATACTTCCTTTACGTTCTCTTCGTTGAAGGAAATGTATGAACAGTTGTCCGACGCTATGAAATACAAAGTGTTTGCACTGTCTTTCACATCGTCGATCCTTATGCGCCCAATCTGTGATTCACGTGCAGCTAAAGTGGTGAGAAATTCTCCCAGCTGCTTGCGGCTCTCGCTAAGTTTGTCTTGTGCAAATGTTTGGACCGGTGTTGCGACAATGGCAAGAGCCAGTATTTTTGTAAGTTTCGTTAGATTCATGCTTTATAGTCTAGTCTATTTATACAGTAGGTATGGTTTTCTTTGTTTCTTGAATTTTTCGACGTCCTTTTTCCATGTGGCTTTTATCTCATCGGCTGAACGCCCTTGCTCAATCATCTCGCGTATGTAGCTACGCCCCGTGAGTAGGTCGAAGAATTTCGTAAAAAAGTCGCGTGGCGCACCCATATTTTTGTATGCGTCTATAACGTAGCTAAGATTGATGCCTTTTTTGCAGATTTCCCGGTCGGGTATTTCCGATAGGTTTTTCCCCCGGCAAAGTTTTCCGACAAGAGGCGGATTTTTGGCACCGCTCGTGCTTTGCGGAGTGAAGGTGTAGCTACAGTTTTTCATGTCGGGGTGTCCGTATACCTGAAACGGCTTGTCGGTACCTCGCCCCAAGCTTACTGTGGTTCCTTCGAAATAGCATGTAGATGGGTAGAGGTAGATTGATTTCATGTTGGGCAGGTTGGGCGATGGAGGCACTGTGAGCTTTGCGCGTGTTGAGTGGCGGTAGTTGCGGCATGGTATTACGCGTAGATCGCATTTCAGTCCGTTGTCGAGCCATTTCTCTCCGTTTATCATGAGCGCAAGTTCTCCCAAAGTCATGCCATGCACTATGGGTATCGGAAGCCAGCCGACTCCCGAACGGTATTTCATGTCGAGTATAGGTCCGTCTACGTAGAACCCGTTGGGGTTGGGGCGGTCGAGCACTATTATCGGCTTTTGTGTTTTCGCACACAGGTTCATCAGTTTCCACATGGTGACGTAATAGGTGTAAAACCGTAGGCCCACATCCTGTATGTCTACGATCAGCACGTCGAAGGCATCTGTCGCAGTTTCGTCGTTGTCGTTGTAGAGAGAGTAAATGGGTATCCCGTTTTTTTCGTCTGTGGAGTTCTTTACGTGTTCTCCGGCATCGGCATTGCCCCGGAATCCGTGTTCTGGCGAGAATATCATTGCTACGTTCATGCCGCCTTGCAGCAGCAGGTCGACAACGTGTGTCGTGTCGGCTAGCCCGGTGTGGTTGGAGTATACCGCTATCTTTTTGCCTTTTACCAGAGGGAAGTATTCGGAGGTAAACTCGTCGCCGGTCATGACACGCCGCGCTGTGGTAGGGAGCGACAGCAGTAATATCAATATAATCGTGATTGTATATTTCATTGTTGCTCGGGAGCGGAATATTTTTCTATGAATTGCTTTACACGTGCGGTATAGTCTGCCGAGGCAGTTTTGTACGATTGCGCGTGGGTAGCTCCCGGCACAATCCATATCTCTTTAGGCTCGGGCTTGGCTTTGTAGAGCTGCTGGGCCATGTTAACTGGCACATAGGTGTCGCGGTCGCCGTGGATAAACAACATGGGTCGGCAGCTTTTCTTCACTTGCTCTTCAGACGATGCAGTCTTGAAATTGAGGTTGTATAGCTTTTCAGCCTTTTTCTGTGCGGCTTTGAGCAGTGACTTGCCTGTGATGTGGTAGTCTTTTGCCAGTACATATCGGAACTGCTCCCATACAGAGGTGTAGCCGCAGTCTTCCACGAACCATTTAACATTGCTTGGGAGCGAGTCGCCAGAAACCATCATGGTCGTGGCAGCGCCCATAGACACACCGTGTATGGCTATCTGCGTTGAGTCACCGAACAGTTTCTTTGCGAAGTCTATCCACAGTTCCACATCTTTTCTTTCATTCCAGCCCATGGTGTAGTGGTCGCCGTCGCTTAGTCCTGATAGTCTCAGGTCGGGCATAATTACGTTGTAGCCGAGGTCGTGACTGTACATGTACCCTAAGTGGGCCACTCCTACTGACGATGACGTATGTCCGTGTACCACGATGGCTGTTCGGGATGGGATGCTGGCTATTGTGTCGCCCGGCGCTTGGAGTCGCGGTGAGCGTATGTAGAGGGCATGAAGGTTGGCGTAGTCAGGCGCAGTAATGAAGGTGTCGCGCAGTGCCTTTGCGGCAGTCAGACTGTCGCGCCATTGTTTCAGGAACGGGTATTCTGCTATGGCTTCGCTCCAGGCTTTTGTTGTGTCGCGCGAGGTGTTTGATGGTTGCAGCGCTATTTTAAGCATTTTTGTGGCGAGCATCGACGGCACGCAGCTAGTCAGAAACAGCATGGCAAACATGCCTGCCGCCAGCGTTGCCTTTGTTTTTCCGCTTACTTGAAATGGTTTGTTCATTGTATTGCAAAAGTCTTGTTTTCGTTTGCCAGTTCGGTGTGGGGGAATACTTCGCGGGCTTGCCGCAGCAGCTCGTTTTCATCGGTGTATCGCGATGAGAAATGCCCGATTACCAGTTTGTGTACGCCTGCATCGCGTGCCACCGTGGCAGCTTGCTGCGCTGTGGAGTGG